>JAGAOC010000080.1 GCA_017623935.1 Agathobacter sp.
ATCCAGGAATATGTGAAGATCAGATATCGACTGGAAGAACTTGTTATGCAAGGGCAGATCAGCGGATATATGAAGTGCACGATTCTGGATATGTCCAATCGGGTATTAGAGCAGATCGCAAGAAAATACGACAACGTCAGGGAAGGAGTGAGAGGAACTATGGTAGGAAAGGTGTTAGAATATGAAGCCAAGACCATCTTAAGAAGAGGAATTAGCCAAGGAAAAAAGGAAGAGGCATTAAATAATGCAAGAAATTTCTTCATGAACGGTCTGGATTATGAAGTGGCCAGAAAGTGTATTCAGTCTCTGAGCGAGGAGGAATTGAAAGAAGTATATGAGGAAGTGCAGAAACAAGCCTGCCAAAGTGAAAAGGAAACTGTAGAATAGAAAGAAGTCGCCCTAGGAATGAGATCGTTCCCGGGGCGACTTTTGCATAGTTTATTTGGTTTCAGCTTCTGGCGCATTATCGTTTGTTTCTTTGGTGTTGTCTGGTTCGGTAGAATCTGCCACAGTTTCCTCATCTTGTTTCTTTCCTTTGCCAAATGTGCGGTAAATGAAGGAATATGCCCACATGAGAGCAGGAACGATAATAGTAGCGGTAATGGAGACTTTTAGATATTGTAGAGTCTCTGTGTGGTCAGTAATAGCGAAAAAGAGTGTCATTCCATATAATCCGAGAAGTAGGAGCACAAGCAGCAGTGCGAAAATTCTTTTTAATTTATCCATTGTAGGTGTATCCTTTCTATTCTTTGCATATTGGATTCGGTATGAATAATCATGATAGCGGAAAAATAGTCTTGCGTCAAGAAATTACATTTGCTATAATAACAAAGTATATTTATGTATGCAATTCGATTTTTGATAAAGGTGGGATAAAAATGGCTTTATTACAGGAATGGCATAAGATTGCCTATAACGAGAAAGCAAATCAGCAGGAGTTACAGAAGTTTTGGCAGAGATATTTCCTTTTAGAAAAGGGAGTATATGAGCAGCTTTTAACTAACCCTGATGAGGCGGTAGAAGGAACAGTTAAGGAATTGGCAGATAAATACGAACTGTCAACCTTAGAGATGGCTGGATTCTTAGATGGAATCAATGACAGCTTGGTGAATCCTAATCCAATCGATACTATGGAAGAGGATACTCATGTAAGTCTTGCTTTCGATAAAGAAAAACTTTACAAGAACATGGTAGATGCGAAAGCTGACTGGCTGTACGAACTGCCAATGTGGGACGAGATCTTTGATGCAGAGACCAAGAAATCTCTTTATCTGGAACAGAAGAAGTCCGGCACAGTAGTAGTAGGTAAGAAAGTTGGACGTAATGATCCATGTCCATGTGGAAGCGGCAAGAAATATAAGAAATGCTGCGGTAAATAATTCGCCCATAGGATATTGGTATAATCAAATAAGATATCACGTTGAGGAGAAGAGTAAGCAATCGGAATGTGAAAGAGAGGGATGTACTGCTTTGCAGTTGCTGAGAACATCCTGACAGGAGAATTGCCGAAGACCAACTCCGAGTGACCCTAATCCGGTCCGGTGACACCGTTATCGTCAGTTGAGGTTTTTGTATATCCAAAGATTCTGCAGATATTGTCAGATGGAGGATATAGAAAGATAAAACAGGGTGGAACCACGAGAAACTTCGTCCCTGGCATTACATTGTAGTGCCAGGGATTTTTTTGTAATCTATTAACTTAAAAATAAAAAAGGAGAACAAATATGAAAATTACATTAAAAGACGGTTCAGTAAAAGAATATGAACAGGCAAAAAGCGTATATGAGATCGCACTTGATATCAGCGAAGGTTTAGCAAGAGTTGCCTGCGCAGGAGAAGTAAACGGAGAAGTAGTAGATCTTCGTACAGTGATCGACAGCGACTGTGAATTAAATATCGTAACAGCAAGTGACCCGGCGGGATTACAGGTAATCCGTCATACAGCATCCCATGTTATGGCAGAAGCTGTAAAGAGACTGTTCCCAAATGCAAAAGTAGCAATTGGACCAGCAATTGAGGACGGATTCTACTATGATTTTGACTCTGAGCCATTCTCTAGAGAAGACTTAGATAAGATCGAAGATGAGATGAAGAAGATCATCAAAGAAGGTCATGAGATCACAAGATTTACTCTGCCAAGAGAAGAAGCGATCGCACTTATGAAAGAAAAAGAGGAACCATATAAGGTAGAGCTTATTGAAGATCTGCCAGAAGGCTCTGAGATCTCTTTCTATGATCAGGGCGGATTTGTGGATCTTTGTGCAGGACCACATCTGATGAATACAAAAGGAATCAAAGCTTACAAATTAATTTCCTCTTCTATGGCTTATTGGAGAGGAGATTCTGAGAAGGCAAGACTTCAGAGAATCTATGCAACAGCTTTTAATAAAAAAGACGAATTAAAAGAGCATCTAGCAAAATTAGAAGATGCAAAAATGCGTGATCACAACAAACTTGGCCGTGAAATGGGACTGTTTACTACAGTTGATGTAGTAGGACAGGGACTTCCACTGTTCACACCAAAGGGAACTAAGATGATCATGAAACTCCAGAGATGGATCGAAGACATCGAAGAAAATGAGTGGGGTTATGTTCGTACCAGAACACCACTTATGGCAAAATCTGATCTTTACAAGATCTCTGGTCACTGGGATCATTACAAGGATGGTATGTTCGTATTAGGAGATGAAGAAGTGGATAAAGAAGTATTTGCACTTCGTCCAATGACCTGTCCATTCCAGTATTTTGTATACAAAAACGAGCAACATTCTTACAGAGACCTTCCATACAGAATGGGTGAGACATCTACTTTATTTAGAGCAGAAGATTCTGGAGAAATGCATGGTCTGACACGAGTTCGTCAGTTTACTATCTCAGAAGGACACAATGTAATTCGCCCAGATCAGGCAGAAGAAGAGTTAAAGAACTGTTTCGACCTGGCATATTACTGCCTGTCAACCTTAGGATTACAGGATGACGTAACCTTCCGTCTGTCCAAATGGGATCCAAACAATAAGAAGAAATACTTAGGAGATGATGAGTACTGGAACTCTACTCAGGATGCTCTTCGTAAAGTATTAGTAGAAAAAGGAGTTAATTTCACAGAAGAAGAAGGGGAAGCAGCTTTCTACGGCCCTAAGATCGATATTCAGGCAAAGAACGTATATGGAAAAGAAGATACTATGATCACTATTCAGTTAGACTGTGCTATCGCTGAGAACTTCGATATGTATTATATTGATCAGAATGGTGAAAAAGTTCGTCCATACATCATCCACAGAACCTCTATTGGATGTTATGAAAGAACATTAGCATGGTTGATTGAAAAATACGCAGGAAAATTCCCAACCTGGCTTTGCCCAGAACAGGTTCGTGTACTTCCTATCTCTGAAAAATACATGGATTATGCCAATAAAGTAGCAGCAGAATTAAAAGCAAATGGTGTAGATGTAACAGTAGATGGACGTTCTGAGAAGATCGGTTACAAGATCCGTGAGGCAAGATTAGATAAACTTCCATATATGCTCGTTGTAGGACAGCAGGAAGAAGCAGATGGAACAGTTTCTGTCAGAAGCCGTTTTGCAGGAGACGAAGGAATCAAGTCTTTAGATGCCTTTGTTGAGCAGATCTGCAAAGAGATCCGTACAAAAGAGATCCGTCAGGAGATCCAGCAGGAAGAAACAAAATAAAACTGGAAAAATAAACCAGTATAAAAAGGTCATGATATTTCATACTAATTATGTATCAATTTGAAACGTAACAGGGAGGAATATCATGACAAAATTAGATTGTTCTGTTATCAATTGTACCTATAATTCTGATAATAGTTGTAAGAGAAATGATATCAAAGTAGAAGGAAATGAAGCTCATATGGCATCTGAGACCAACTGTAGCAGCTTTGCACCAAAGGGCTGTGGATGTGGTGCTTCTAATATGTCAGAATGTGCAAAAAAAGATACAGATGTAAGTTGCAGTGCAACTTCCTGCATTTACAATGAAGCAAAAAAATGCAGCGCAAATCACATCGGTATTGCCGGAACAGACGCTGGAAACAGCTCAGACACACTTTGCAGAAGCTTTGTTTGTCAATAATTTTTAAGTTCGCCCGCCCTTTTGGCGGGCGAATCTTGTCGTATAGGGTAGAAACTTGTCAGATCGTGTAGAAATTTGTCGAATCCAGTAGAAATGTGTCGAAACAGAATCGTTGCAATTTCCCGAACTCTGTCGTACAATAAAGCAGAACGAAAGAAAAAGGAGATAATATGGACTATAATATTAATTTTCCAAATTTACATATCAACTTTGATCATGTAGGTAAAAACATCACAATAGGAGGCTTTTCCATTGCCTATTATGGAATTGTCATTGCATTAGGATTTTTTGCAGGAATTGCCATTGCCTGCTGGAAAGCAAAAAAGACGGATCAGAATCCTGATAATTATTTTGACTTGGCGTTGATCGCAATCATCACCTCTCTCATCGGAGCAAGACTCTATTATGTTATATTCCGGTGGGATTATTACAAGGAAGATCTGCTTCGGATCTTTAAGATCCGTGAAGGTGGACTGGCAATCTATGGCGGGATCATTGCAGCTGTTATCACAGTTTTTGTATTCACCAGAGTTAAGAAGTTGCACTTTGGGCAGTTTTGTGATACGGCAGTGCTGGGACTGATCTTAGGACAGATCATTGGAAGATGGGGGAACTTCTTTAATAGAGAAGCTTTTGGTGGATACACCAATAACCTGTTTGCTATGCAGCTTCCAATTTCGGCAGTCCGGGCAAGCGAGGTTACCCAGGAACAATGGGATCATCTCGTTGTGATCGATGGCGTAAGTTATATACAGGCTCATCCAACTTTTTTGTATGAATCCTTATGGAATCTGGCAGTTTTGATCCTGCTTTTAGTATTCTTCAAGAAAAAGAAGTTTCACGGAGAGGTTTTCTTCTGGTATCTTGGAGGATACGGACTGGGAAGATTTTGGATAGAGTCTCTTAGAACGGATCAGCTGTTGCTTCCAGTCATCGGTTATCCGGTTTCTCAAGCACTTGCAGCATTGCTGGTGCTGGTGTCAATTGGCTGGATCATTGTAGCACGTTGTAAGATAAGAAAAAAAGAACCACAAATGGAGAAATTATATGAAAACACTGAAGGAATTGAAAAAAGAGATTGAAACAGCAAGACAGGAATTAGATCAGGCATTAGAGACTGAGGCATTTGAGGTATATTACCAGAAGAGTGTAGCCTTAGATCAGCTGATCGAACAATATCTGGATGCACAGGAATTAGCAAAAGTGGGCTAAATAGGAAAAATTCCCCCACTTTCCACCACAACTTCATATGGAACAATAAGAAAAAGGCTCATGCCGGACTAAAAAAGGTCTGGCATGGGCCCTTTTTTGTTTACTAGGAAATTCCGCTGGAATTTCCTAGTAAACAAAAGACACTACGTGTCAATTATGCGCAGCTCGCGGAGAGGGAGTTTATTGCTTCGCAATACCGCTCGCGCGCGAAGATTGCGCGAAGCGCAATCTTTTACCACGAATCCACTGTTTATGGGGAAAAAGCTCTTTTTAAGGGAAATTTGGGAAGTTTTTGGAAAAATGCCTTTTTTTCGGCTCATCCCCTTGATTTTTCCGTGATTTTAGAGTATTATGAGAGAAAAGTGGTGGAAAGTGGAATGAAAGACCATTAAAGTGGTGTAAAGTGGTGGATAAGTTGAAAAGGCTGTGGATAAAACAGATACTCACCGGCAGACCGCAGAAATTGTAAAGGAAGGGCAGGTGAGTCAGTCATGTTCATGGGCGAATATAATCATACCATCGACGCAAAGGGACGATTGATCGTACCTTCCAAGTTCCGGGAACAGTTAGGCAATGAATTTGTTGTGACTAAGGGACTGGATGGATGTTTATTCGTATATTCCAATGAAGAATGGCAGCTCATCGAAGAACGTTTCCGTGAAAAACCACTTACCTCCAAAGACGCCAGAAAGTTTATGCGTTTCTTCTTTGCAGGAGCTACCAGTTGTGAGGTGGACAAGCAGGGAAGAATCCTGATTCCTGCTAATTTAAGAGAATATGCAGGAATCGATAAAGATGTTGTTTCTGTAGGAGTATTGAGCCGTGTAGAGATCTGGAGCAAAGACAGATGGATGGACAACGGAGATTATGACGATATGGACGAAATTGCAGAACACATGGCAGAGCTGGGACTTGGAATCTAGGAGGTATACCAAGAGAGAAAGAAAAAGAGGAGCCTTACATGGAATTTAAACACAAATCGGTTTTATTGGAAGAGACAATTGAAGAACTAAAGATAAAACCGGATGGAATTTATGTAGATGGCACTCTTGGTGGCGGTGGACACTCATATGAGATATGTAAGCGTCTGGGAGCAAAGGGCAGACTGATCGGGATCGATCAGGATGAGGATGCGATCTGCGCCGCAGGGAAACGTTTAGAAGAATTTTCTGATAAAGTCACCATTGTGAGAAGTAACTATTCTAATATGAAGCAGGTCTTACAAGATCTGGAGATCGAACAGGTGGATGGAATCCTCCTGGATCTTGGTGTCTCTTCTTTTCAGTTGGATACGCCGGAGAGAGGGTTTACCTACCGCAGTGAAGACGCACCTCTTGATATGAGAATGGACAAGAGACAGAAACTGACCGCTAGAGATATCGTAAATGAATACAGTGAAATGGATCTTTTCCGTATCATTAGAGACTACGGAGAGGATCGTTTCGCGAAAAATATTGCAAAACATATTGTAAACGCAAGACAGGAAAAGCCTATCGAGACTACAGGAGAATTAAACCGCATTATCAGCGGAGCGATTCCAATGAAGGTTCAGGTAACGGGAGGACATCCTTCTAAGAGAACGTATCAGGCAATCCGCATCGAACTCAATCATGAGTTAGAGGTATTGCAGGATAATCTGGATGATATGATCGATCTTTTAGCACCGGAAGGAAGAATGTGTATCATTACTTTCCATTCTTTAGAAGACCGGATCGTAAAATCCAACTTCAAGAAGAATGAAAATCCATGCACCTGCCCAAGCAGTTTTCCAGTATGTGTCTGCAATAAAAAATCCAAAGGAATGGTAGTGACCCGTAAACCGATTTTACCATCGCAGGAAGAACTGGAATATAATTCTCGTTCTAAAAGTGCGAAACTCCGGGTCTTTGAAAAAGGGAATTTGAAGTAAGGAGCTAGATTTTATGAGCAGAAATTATTATGTAAATGGCAGTGCAGTCAGACAATTGGATGCAGCACCACAGCAGCAGCCGAGAAGAAAGTCTGAGGAAGAATTACAGAGAGAGAGAAGACAAAGAAGCCGCCACAACGCGGCTTTAAGAAACCGCCAGAAAGCTATGTACATGAGCAAAGGATACGTAGTATTCTTAAGCGTATGTGTGGCGATCGTTGCAATTTCAGCAGTGGCACTGATACAGATCCAGTCTCAGGTAACCCACCGCATGAAGAATGTTGCAGCATTAGAAAGTGAGATCAACAATTTAAGAGCAGATAACGATGCAAAATATAAAAGTATCACCACTTCTGTAGATTTAAATCAGATCAAGGACATTGCCATCAATGAACTTGGTATGTCTTATGCTTCAGAAGATCAGGTGATCTATTATTCCGTTGAGAAGAATAACTTTTTAGATCAGTATCAGGATATACCAGAGTAACAGGAGCAGGTAGTGGCAAAGAAACAGACCAGAAGAAAGAAAAAACCTAATATCAGACTGCTTCGTTATATGAAGAGTAAACTATTAGTCATTTTTATGCTATTTGCAGTGGTGCTGTGCGGTTTGATCGTGAAGCTGATGTATATTGAATATACCAGTGGAGAGAAATATGAGAAGATCGTATTGGCACAGCAGTCCTATGGAAGCACAACGATCCCTTTTAAAAGGGGAGACATTGTGGATTCCAATGGAACAGTTTTAGCAACCAGCATTGCCGTATATAATGTGATCCTAGACTGCTCTGTTATGACCTCAGATGAGGAATATATTACACCTACCATTGATGCGTTAGTGAGTTGTTTTCCTGATCTGGATCGGGCAGACCTGGAAAAATACGCAACCGAGCAGAAGGACAGTAAGTATATCATTTTGGCGAAGAAACTTCCATATGAAGACATTCAGGATTTTGTGGAAATGCAGGAAGCCAGAGATGAAAAGAATAAATTAGTAAATCCCAATATCAAAGGTGTCTGGTTTGAAAAAGAATATCAAAGATATTATCCTTATAATGAACTAGCAGCTTCCGTAATTGGTTTTACTTCTGCAGGAAATGTAGGAACTATCGGACTGGAAAATTATTACGACGATATTTTAAATGGCATAAACGGACGAGAATATGGATATTTGAACTCCGACAGCGTTTATGAGAAAAACATCATTAGTGCTCAGGATGGAAAGACCCTGGTAACTACTATTGATATGAATATTCAGTCTATCGTAGAGGAAAAGATCAAAGAATTTAATGAGACATACCGGGATAATTACCGGGAAGGAGAGGCAGGAAGTGCGAATACTGCGGTTGTAGTCATGAATCCTCAGAATGGAGAGGTGCTGGCAATGGCGGATTATCCGGAATTTAACCTGAACTCTCCAAGAGATCTGACTTCTTTATATACAGAAGAACAGATCAGCCAGTTTACGGATGAAGAGACCATGGATATCTTAAATGGGTTATGGCAGAATTATTGCGTTTCCTCAACCTATGAGCCGGGATCAGTCCAGAAGCCTTTTACCATTGCAGCAGGATTAGAGACGGGAACCCTTTCCGTAGATAATACTTATGTCTGCGATGGATATGAGATGATCAGCGGGCAGAAGATCCGTTGTGTCAATCGTAATGGTCACGGAGAAGAGACATTGGAGAAATCCTTAATGGATTCCTGCAATGATGCATTAATGCAGATGTCTTATTCCATTGGAGCGTCTAATTTCCTGGACTTCCAATCTATTTTTGGATTTGGACAAAAGACAGGGATCGATCTTCCGGGTGAGGCAAATACCTCAGCGTTAGTCTTTACAGAATCTAACATCAGAGATCTGGATTTGGCAACCAACGCCTTTGGACAGAATTACAACTGTACCATGATCCAGATGGTAAGTGCTTTTTCTTCTTTGATCAATGGTGGTACGTATTATCAGCCTCATGTAGTAAAGAAGGTCACCGATTCTAATGGAAATACCATTTCCACCTCAGAATCGTTAGAGATCAAGCAGACTGTCTCTCAGGAGACTAGTGATACCATTCGGAGTTATTTATATAGCACAGTTACCAGTGGTACTGGTAAGACTGCTAAAGTTGACGGATATTCCATGGGAGGAAAGACAGGAACAGCCCAGAAACTTCCTCGTGCAGAAGGAAATTACTTAGTTTCCTTTATGGGATTTGCTCCTTATGATGATCCTCAGCTGGTCATCTATTGTATCGTAGATGTTCCAAATGCAGAGGATCAGGCGCATAGCTACTATGCAATGAACATTGTTAGAGAGATCTTAGAAGAAGTACTTCCATATATGAATATCTACCCAGACGAAGAGTTAACAGGAGCGAATAAGGATCTGGGAATCACCGGAACAGATGTCCTAGAAAAAGACAAGAACAATAACGGTGAATCTCCATCAGGAGCTACCGAAGGAACCACAGGCGATACTGCTCAGGGAGCCACGGAAGGAACCACAGGCGATACCTCTCAGGGAGCTGCCGAAGGAACCACAGGCGATACCGCCCAGGGAGCCACCGAAGGAACCACAGGTGATACTGCTCAGGGCGCTGCAGAAGACGGTGTCACAAGTGGGGAAGCTATTCCACCAGAATGAGTCACAAATAATAATGAATAACCTCGTAATTGCCTCATAAGATGTTATAAGGCAGTTACGAGGTATTTTTTTATGAAAAAGAAAAAAGATATAGAAAAGCCCAATATTATGGAAAGGAATAAGACTTTCCATCGTAGGAAGATCTGGATCATTAGTGTAGTTGTCATTACCTGCCTTATAGGTCTTATGGGACGTCTTGTATATCTTATGGTATTTCGTTCGGAATATTACACAAAACTTGCAACGGATCTGCAGCAGAGAGAGCGAGAGATCAAAGCAGCTCGTGGCAAGATCATTGATTCTACAGGGACAGTGCTGGCGTCTAATGAATCCGTCTGCACGATATCTGTCATACATAATCAGATCACTGATCCGGAAAAAGTAATAGAGGTTCTTTGTAGTGAACTGGGTTTGTCGGAAGAAACAGTACGGAAAAGAGTGGAAAAAGTTTCTTCTATTGAAAAGATAAAAAGCAATGTAGATAAAGAAACAGGAAACCGGATCTTATCTTATGGGCTGGATGGAATAAAAGTAGATGAGGATTATAAGAGATATTATCCTTTTTCGGATCTGGCTTCAAAAGTACTGGGATTTACAGGGGGAGATAATCAGGGAATCATTGGCCTAGAGGTTATGTATGATGATTATCTAAAAGGGGAGAATGGCATGATCCTGACTACAACGGATGCCAGAGGGATTGAAGTGGAAGATACCCCGGAAGTACGGCAGGAGCCCATTAGCGGAAATGATCTTTACATTTCTTTGGATTACAATATCCAAAGTTATTGTATGCAGGCGGCAGAAAAAGCATATATCGCCAAGGAGGCCGACGGGGTTTGTATTCTTGCCATGAATCCTCAGAATGGAGAGATCCTTGCCATGGTAGATTATCCGGAATTTGATCTAAATGACCCCTTTACTTTAAATGAGGCATATAGTGAATATACCGGAACCGAGCAGGAAGATGAATATCGCAATAAAATGTGGAGAAACTGGTGTGTCAGTGATACTTATGAGCCGGGATCTACTTTTAAGATCATAACCACTTCCGCAGCCTTAGAGGAAGATCTGGTGTCTGTAGAGGAAAATTTTTACTGCCCGGGCTATATCATGGTAGAAGATCGTAGGATACGGTGTCACAAGACAACAGGTCATGGAAGTGAAAACTTCGCCCAGGCTATTCAAAATTCCTGCAACCAGGTTTTTATCATAATGAACTTAGCTACAGATGTCTCAAGAAAAGTGAAAAATTGTAAAAGTTGCACAAATATGTATGTGATATCTAGATTTTAATAGACATAATGGTTGTTTGTGCTAAAATCATATTATACTATTTTGAAATTGCAATGAATTAAGAGTGAATTAAGAGATGAAACAGAATATGTTAGGTTACAGGAAGAACATAGTTAAGCTATTGACTGTGTTTCTAATGTTTTTTCCTTGGATAACCTATTTGAAAATCGTTGAATATAACGAGGCAGAATGTCGGATCTTTAGCAGTTATGATGGAACTGCGGCAGATCTGTTTATTTATTATAAAGAGAGAATATTAATAGGAGCGGCAGTTTTTCTTATCTGTTGGTTTATTGGAGAGAGGCTCTTTCCGGATAAGGTGGACAACCAGGTGCCTATCTTTAAGGGGAATAACTGGGGATTATTTATCAGTATGGGGATTTTTGCAGGAATGGCGATCATTTCTACCATTCTTTCAGAGAATAAGAAGAATGCTTTATGGGGATCTCCTACAGAAGGAGAAGGTCTTTTTACTTTATTAAGTTATCTGGTGATCATTCTGGCATTTTATAATTATTTTGCCAATGAATATGGAATGAAGATGATCAAGATTGGAATTCAGGTGGTAGGAGTCATTACAGTTCTCGCTTCCTTGGTTCAATACATATATACTCAGGGAGAGACGGTTTCCCTTATTTTTTATAATGCCAGTTATTATGGTGGATTTGTATGTCTGATCCTTCCGTTTCTATTGAGTTTCTTTTTGCGGGCTCAGAAGATGGGGCAGAGGATATTGCTTGGTGTGGTGAGTGTGGGAATGTTTTTCTGTGTGATCGCATCGAATTCCACTACAGCACTTTATATAGCTTTGGGAGAATACCTGCTGGTAACGATCCTGTATCTTTTCAAAGAAGTCAGTAAGAAGCAGGCAATGCTTAAGATAGGGGGGATCTGGGGCGTTACACTTTTGACGGTGATCCTTCTTTCAGTTATTGATGGGGGCAGTATTTTTTCTATTCTTAGGAATTCCAATTCTGCTACGGATCAGATTGTGGAAGGCAGATTTGAGATCCTAGATATTCAGTTAGAAGAGACGTCTGTAACTCTGCAGGGAGAAGAAAAGACACTTATGATCTCTTATGAAGAGGGGCAGCTTAGCCTTTTGGGTGAAGAGAGACAGGCATTAGATGTCAACTACGAGAACGATATTTTTTCCTTTGTAGAACCGGGTTATGAGAATATAACTTTAGAGGTTCTTGTAAATGAAGAAGATGCCACAGATATCTTGGCGAAAATACGAGTAGACGCAGGATATAAGGATACTATTGATTTTTATATTTTACGGAATGGAACTTTTTCGGGAGTAGGTCAGAATAACCAGATCGTAACAGATATTGGTGGGGCGGATTCACCGGATCTTTTGAAAAAATATTATGGAGTCTTTACTGGGAGAGGATATGCTTGGGCGAATTCCCTACCAATCCTAAAGAAGACCATAATTACTGGTGTGGGGCCGGGAAATTTTGCATTTTATTTTAAACAGCATGATTACCTGGGAATGCTCCAGACCCATAAGAGTACCAAGTATATAATTGATAAGCCTCATAGTGCTTACATTCAATATGGTGTTAATGTGGGAATTGTAGGAATGATCACATTCTTTGCAATCTTTCTGCTGGCATGGATCAGAGGAGTGAAGAGCTTTACAGTTCATAGGGGAGAGACTGATACTTTTGAACTGCAGCTGGGGGGAATCGTGTCTCTGGCAGGATTTTTCATTTATTCTATGATCAATGACAGCATGATCACAGTAACGCCGATTGTCTGTATGATCACAGGGCTTATGTTAGCCATCGATTATATAGAACAAAGAAAGGGAGGAAAGTAAAATGAAAAGAAGTATGAAAAAAGGAATTGCTTTTTTCATGGCATTATCGCTGATGGTGGGATTATATCAGCCGATGAATGTCAGTGCAGCTCAAGGCTCAAATGACAGCCTTACCAAGTTAACAGAGGAGGTCTATGACGAAGCCGTTGTCTTAACAGACAAAGTTGTTTTATTAGAGAACGGTAATTTCGCAGGATCAACTAATGAAGACTTTGAATATGTGGCAGAGGATCAGTATAGCAATGTATCTACCGCCACAAACATTGTATTTATGGATGCAAAAGGGAACAAAACAGTTATCAGTAACAAGGGAAGCAATGGAGATACTTTATTTGATGCAGTGTATCCAATGATCTCTGAGGGATGGTATTTATATGATATGGTGAAGGTTATCAAAGATAACAAGATCTCTTATATCAAAGATGATGGAACATATTTCGGAAGTTCTTTGAAGTATTATCATTTTGCAGAGCCGATCTCTAATGATCTTCTTGTAGTTTCTGAGGATGGCACGAATTATAGTGTGATCAATAGTAAGGGTGAGACTATGCAGAAGAATCTGCAGGATTATACATGGACGAATACATTGGGCAAATATTATAGTATTTTCTATGGAAACAATTGTCTAGTTATTGATGCCCAAGGAAACACTGTGAAGAAATTTGAATACTATGACGCTGTTTATACCCTGGGAAATGGTTATATCTGGGCAAGAACAAAGGATACCAGTCAATTATTTGATTCCAACTTTAATCTTGTATTAGACCTGGATCCTAGTGTACAGTGGGTTTACACAGATAGTATGGATGTAGGTTACCTTTCTTTATATATAAAGAATGATAATGATGATGGTTTTTATTCATACGAATATCAGATCATTGATTTTGCTACTCAGAAATGTTTATACACTTTTTCTAGTTATCCATACATCGTAGATGGACTGATCATTGGAGAAAAAACTGCTGGACAGACCGTTGTGCAGACTCTCGACGGAAAAGAGTATATCAGTAACTTAAATGAGGTTGTCGCATCTATGATAGATGAGACTTATGGCTATTCTTGGATCAACTATTTATATGAGGATGAAAGACTTTACGTAAGCTTCTATGGAGAGGGAACAAAACCTATAAAGAAATCTTTTGTTTTCTCAAAAGCTGATGGATTCAGTAAAGATAAAGCATTGAAATTTGACGGTGCTTTTTCCACTTCTTATGATAGTAACTATCTTATCATAGATGATGCGGATGGTAACATCATTGCACTGTACAAGGCAGATGGAACACTTATTAAAACATTTAAAAATAATGAAACCTACCGTTGGGTAAGTAGACTCTTGGGATCTATGTGCCATGGAGATCAGTGGGAGGTAAAACAATATGATGGCATTGCTTTTGGGGTAGATGTAGTACCTGATGGCACATGGAATGGAACCACTTATGTTACAACGACAGGTGCGATTGGAAAGACTTATACTCAGTTGTATGGATCCGGTAATTATCTGATCGGAAAATATGAAGATGGAAAGAAGATCGATATCATCAACTCTTCCGGTAAAGTGATCAAAACAGTTACGGATGCAGAGGTTGGCGGTTATTGGGGCAAAGATTATTACTATGTAACACAGAACGGAAGATGTCTGATCTATGATGAAGCCGGAAATGTGTTGATGGGCAATGAAAAATCTTATGCTTCTATTGGAGATAATGGTTTTGCCAAGAATATGTATTTTGCCAATGCAGATGATAACAATAGTGGTTATTCTTATCAGAATATGATCCTTGAGAATGGTCTTTGCGTTACTTCCATCAAACAAGGTGATGTTTATAAGTATGGAGTAGGTATCATTGCTTCTTATACAGGCTTGAAAAAAGTAGGTAACGAATGGCAGATGTATGAGAACGGAGTTGTGACCGGCAAATACAACGGACTTGTAAAATACAATAATCTGTGGTGGTATGTAAAGAATAGCAAAGTTGACTTTGGATATACTGGCCTTTGTAAATATAGCGGAAGCTGGTTCTATGTAAAAGAAGGTAAGGTTGATTTCAGTTATACTGGTCTGTGCAAGTACAACGGAAGTTGGTATTATGTAAAAGGTGGTAAGGTTGATTTCAGTTATACCGGCCTTTGTAAATACGGCTCTAGCTGGTATTATATGAACAAGGGTATCCTGAAATGGGATTACACCGGCCTTTGCAAATACAATGGAAGCTGGTTCTATGTAAAAGAAGGTAAGGTTGATTTCGGATATACCGGACTTTGCAAGTATAATGGTACTTGGTATTATGTGCAGAAAGGCATCTTAAAATGGAATTATACCGGTCTTTGTAAATATGGTTCTAGCTGGTATTATGTGAAGAACGGTGTCTTAGACTGGAATTACAACGGTCTCTGCAAGTATGGCTCTAGCTGGTATTATGTAAAAGGTGGTAAAGTTGATTTTGGATATACCGGCCTTTGCAAGTATAGCGGAAGCTGGTATTATGTAAAGAAGGGTATCTTAGACTGGAACTACACCGGCCTTTGTAAATATGGATCTAGCTGGTATTATGTACAGAAAGGTGTTCTGAACTGGAAATATACCGGTTATACCAATTATGGAGGATCACGCTGGTATGTAAAGAATGGTGTGATGGTGAAAAAAGCATAATTACAGTACGAAGATAAGAGTAGTATGATGGAGCAGGCAGGAAAGGAAACTTTCCTGCCTGTTTTTAGGTTATTGCAGTTATGTTGAAATTGTATAAAATTTTGGATGAATTTTATTGGAAACTGGTAGACATACCGTTTATTTGTGGTAAAATTATATTAGAGTGTTTAGTGAAAGGAGTTTTTACATACTATGAGACAAGCCGGTATACTGCTTCCAATCTCCAGTCTGCCATCCAGATACGGAATTGGAACATTTTCTAAAGAGGCCTATGAATTTGTAGATTTTCTTGAGCAATCAGGCCAGACATTATGGCAGATCCTGCCTTTAGGACCTACCGGATACGGAGATTCTCCATACCAGTCATTTTCTACTTTTGCGGGGAATCCATATTACATTGATTTGGAAGAACTGATAGAGAAAGGATGGCTTACACGAAGAGAGTGTAATGCCAAAGATTTTGGAGAAGATGAGACCTCTGTAGATTATGAGAAGATTTACCTTTCTCGTTTTAAATTATTAAGAAAAGCCTTTGAACGCAGCAAGATCTGGGAAGATGATGACTTCAAGTGGTTCTGTGGGGAGAATGCGTACTGGCTGAAGGATTATGCTCTTTACATGACTGTGAAGAATATTTTCGATGGTAAGAGCTGGAGTGAGTGGGCTGATGATATCCGTCTTCGCTGGCCACCTGCTATGGAATATTATTATAGAGAATATGAGAAAGATATTCAGTTCTATGAATTTTTACAGTATATGTTCACTCATCAGTGGTTCTCATTGAAGGACTATGCCAATAAGAAAGGAATCAAGATCGTAGGAGATATTCCAATTTATGTGGCATTTGATAGCGCGGATACATGGGCTGATCCGAAATTATTCCAGTTAGATGAGAAGGGAATGCCTACCGGTGTTGCTGGTTGCCCACCAGATTCATTCTCTGCAACCGGTCAGTTATGGGGCAATCCATTATACCGTTGGGATTATCACAGAAACACAGGCTATGACTGGTGGGTTCGCAGAATGGCATATTGTTTTAAGCTCTATGACATCGTAAGAATCGATCATTTCCGTGGATTTGATGAATATTATTCCATTCCTTATGGCGACAAGACCGCAGAGAATGGACACTGGGAGAAGGGTCCAGGTCTGGAACTTTTCCAGGTGATCAAGAACAGATTGGGAGAGAAGTCTGTCATTGCAGAGGATCTGGGATTCTTAACAGATTCTGTGATCAGATTGGTACGGGATACAGGTTATCCGGGAATGAAGATCCTGCAGTTTGCTTTCGATTCCAGAGAGAGTGGCGATTATCTGCCTCATAATTACACTAAGAATACTGTACTTTATACAGGAACTCATGATAATGAGACTACTATGGGCTGGTACAAGACTCTTAAGAAAGAAGACAAAGCCTTAGCGAATAAATACCTTAATGTAAAAGGTGGCAAGAATTTCTATTGGGATTTCATCCGAACAGCCCTTGCCAGTGTATCAGATACCGTAGTAATTCCAATGCAGGATTACTTAGGACTTGGTTCTGAGGCACGTATGAACATTCCTTCTACTTTAGGTTGCAACTGGAAATGGCGTCTGCAGAAAGAACAGCTGACAGATGAGCTTTCAGAGAAGATCTTAGACATGACTAAGACATATGGTCGTATGACAAGATAATAGTTTATTACAAAACCCTGCCGATGATTCGGCAGGGTTTTTTGATGCGCCCAGCGGCGCACAGTTTTAATGATCCTTTTTATTGAACATTTAAGGTTGAGTTATCTGGCTGGATAAGGTTTTTGGACATTGGTGCGTCCAATCAGATAATCAACACTGGTCTTATGAAAATCAGCCAGCTTAGATAAGGTTTCAATCGGTATGGCTCTTTCCCCGTTCTCATACCTGGAATAGGCTCTCTGAGAGATATTTAGGTATTCTGCCAGTTCACACTGGGTTAAATCAAGATCTTCCCGTAGGTTACGGATTCGTTCATATCGCATAGTATCACCTCACTATTGCTAGTATATGATAGACCAAACTGGTCTATTGACTTTTAGACCGATTCGGTCTAAGATTAGACTATGAGGACTGCATTTGTATTGGTCTTATTACAAAA
>JAGAOC010000081.1 GCA_017623935.1 Agathobacter sp.
ATATCGCTTCGTCCACTTACCTGCCACATACCTGTAAGTCCCGGTTTCATACTAAGACGGATCTTATGATGAAGATCATACTGCTCATATTCGTTTACTGTTGGTGGTCTTGTACCTACAAGGCTCATATCGCCTTTTAAAATGTTCCAGAACTGTGGAAGTTCATCAATACTTGTCTTACGGATAAAGTTTCCGATTCCTTTTCCCGGACCTTTCTCACTACCGATGATACGTGGATCATTTTCCATCTTGAACATCAGTCCGGACATCTCGTTCTGATCCATTAATTCCTTCTTACGTTCTTCCGCGTCAAGATACATGGAGCGGAATTTATACATATAGAAGGTTCTTCCGTTAGTTCCTACTCGTTCCTGTTTGAAAAATACAGGTCCCGGTGACTCCTTCTTAATGATCGGTGCCACAAAAATATAAGCAATTCCTGTCAGGATCAGACCTACACATCCACCTGCGATATCCATGAGACGCTTCATAGCGATCTCCCAGCCTGTAGCAGTCTTAATGGAAGTGGTAAGAACCTGAGCATTTCCGATCTTCTGCATGAATCGGTTTGGAAGAGAATCCGGTAAGAATCCCAGTCCAATGTGAACCGTAACACCCATGCTTAAGAAGGTATTTACCAGTGCATTTAATTCCTCTTTGCTCTCAAATGTATCAATGAGAACTTCATCTACAACGTTCTGTCTTACATATTCTAAGATCTGCTCTTCGCCGTATATGATCGGAATATCTGCATCAATTCTCTCTTTATTCTTTTCTTCCAGTATAGAAATACAACATACTCTGTATTCTCTCCAGCGTTTTCCTCGCAGCTGCTGAACACAGCTGGTAATATGATCCTCAGAAGAAATGATCATAATACTGGACTGATTTTTCTCGGAAGAGATCCTTCTTCTAACTATATATTTCAACACGATTCGTCCGCAGTAACAGCAGACCACGCCTAGTCCCCAACTTAATAAGAAGACCATTCGTGAAAAAAGATAAGATTCTTTTATTACGAATTCATATAACAGTAATAAAAGATATACTACTGTTACGTGCTGAATAACAGAAAACAGTTCTTTTCCTTTCCTTCTCTCCAGAATATTCTTATACCCTTCAGAAAAAAAGATTACCACAATATCTATGATCAGCATTAATACCCCAAGACGTCCATACATCTTAGGCATTTCATACCAATTATCCGGATGACGGAGAATATAGGACATAAAGAATGTAAATTCCAACAGCACTATATCCAGCAATTCAAAATCCCAATGTTTCATCCAACCGGAGCTATTTTTACGATACATTGCATATCCTCCTAGTGTCTCTTAACAGATCACTTTGTTTCCTACAGATCTTTTTTGTTTCCTACAGATCACTCTGTTTCCTACAGATCACTTTGTTTCTTACAGATCATTTGCCATCTGAGCCAAACGGTTCATGGCACTGAACATTCCCCTGATGGAAGCTCTTGTGATATTAGAACTTACTCCCACACCAAAAGTAACATTTCCTGTACGGTTATCCTTCATTTGGATATAAGCCGCCGCCTTTGCTCCAGAGCCTTCACTCAATGCGTGCTCACTGTAATTCAATACAGTCACATCTAATGCACCTACACACTGACGGATCGCCAATTTCACCGCATCGATCGGTCCATTTCCGGAAGCTTCTGAAGTAATTGCTTCTCCTCTGTATTTAAAGTCAACGCTAACATTTGTCTCTTCTTCGTTGTCATCATCCTTCACACGAACATATACCAATTCAAATGGATCTTTTAATTTCAGGTATTCTTTCTGGAAGGCTTCCATGATCTTAGCTGGTGGAACTTCTCCGCCTAACTTCTCAGACAGGCTCTGAATAACGTCCGCAAATTCTCTCTGCATCTCTTTTGGAAGCTTGTACCCAAATACGGTATCCATAACAAAGGCAACACCGCCCTTACCGGACTGGCTGTTAATACGAACTACAGGTTCATATTCACGTCCTACATCGCAAGGATCGATCGGCAGATAAGGAACTTCCCAAGTATCCAGACCTCTTTCTTTTAACGCCTGCTCTCCCTTGTTGATAGCATCCTGATGAGAACCGGAAAAAGCAGTAAATACTAATTTTCCAGCATATGGATGACGCATTCCAACCTGCATCTTACAGCAACGTTCATAAACATCCATGATCTCATTGATGTTTTCCAGATTCAGTTCCGGATTGATTCCCTGAGAGAACATATTATATGCCACTGTCAGGATATCTACGTTACCGGTACGCTCTCCGTTACCAAATAATGTACCTTCTACACGATCTGCCCCTGCTAACATCGCCAGCTCAGTTGCTGCAATGCCGGTTCCTCTGTCATTGTGTGGATGTACACTTAAAATAATATTGTCACGATCTTCAAAATGATTATTCATCCATTCAATCTGATCCGCATATACATTAGGTGTGTTCATTTCTACCGTAGCAGGCAGATTGAAAATGATCGGATTCTCATTGGCATGATCCCATTCTTTCTGAACTGCGGTACAGATTTCCAGTGCAAAATCCATCTCTGTTCCTGTAAAACTTTCCGGAGAGTACTCCAACTGGATATTTCCCGGGAAGTTCTTCATTCTTTCTTTGACCATACGGGTTCCTTCTACCGCAATCTCAATGATCTCCTGACGGTCTTTATGGAACACTACATCACGCTGTAAAGTAGAAGTAGAATTATAAATATGCACTACTACATTCTTGATTCCTTCAATTGCTTCAAATGTACGATCAATTAAATTCTCTCTGCA
This sequence comes from Agathobacter sp., assembly GCA_017623935.1. Taxonomy (GTDB): domain Bacteria; phylum Bacillota; class Clostridia; order Lachnospirales; family Lachnospiraceae; genus Roseburia. The sequence continues at coordinate 2,787 of JAGAOC010000081.1, forward strand.
CTGAGTCAGTACCTGAACCTTCACATCCTCCGGAATCAGATTCTCACGAACCAGTTTCCTTAAAAAATCATATTCGATCTGTGAAGCAGCAGGAAATCCAATCTCGATCTCCTTAAATCCCAGTTTCAGCAGAAGATTGAACATCTCCATCTTCTCTTCTACGCTCATTGGCTCAATTAACGCCTGATTTCCGTCTCTTAGATCAACGGAACACCAGATCGGAGCTTTCTCAATCTCCTTATTTGGCCAGGTTCTCTCTGGAAAATCTAATACAGGTACTCTTTTGTATCTTTTATAGTTCAGCACGACAAATTTCCTCCTTACTCTCCCAGTCCGCTTTCTATATAAGAAAGAAGGATAGAAAGAGCTTCTTCTTCATCCTCTCCATCACATATCAATGTGATCTCATCTCCGGACTTAATGCAGGCACCTAAGACGCTCAGCACACTCTTCGCATTCGCAATGTTGCCATCATACTCAAAGGTTACCTTACTTTTAAATTTCATTGCTTCTTTACATAAATTTCCAGCAGGACGCAGATGCAGTCCTGTTGGATTTGTGATTTTAATTTTCTGTGATATCATATGTTTTCCCCCTATAGCATTACCTTCGTGATCAAATCTGCAAGTTTTTTCGCTTCTTCGTCAATCTCTGCCTGATCCTTTCCTTCGATCATAACACGTACCAACGGTTCTGTACCGGATGGACGAATCAGCACTCTTCCTTCCCCTGCAAATTTCTCTTCCAGTTGTGCGATCGCTTCTGCGATCTCTGAATATTCCATGTAACTTTCTTTCTTGTGGTTTGGTACTTTGGCATTCACCAAAGCCTGTGGCAGTACTTCCATTACTTTTGCAAGTTCTGACAACGGTTTCTTTGTCTCTACCATAACCTGTAACAGATGCAGTGCGCTTAAAAGTCCATCACCAGTTGTATTGTCATCTAAAAAGATCACATGGCCAGACTGTTCTCCCCCAAGATCGTAGCCATTCTCTTTCATATTCTCCAATACATATCTGTCACCAACCTTGGTCTTCTCTATATGGATTCCTTCCTTCTGTCCCATTAGCGTAAAGCCCAGGTTTGTCATGACCGTAACCACAATTGTATCTTTTGCAAGCAGCCCTTTCTGTTTTAAGAAAGTACCGCAAATTGCCATGATCTGATCTCCATCTACCAGCTCGCCATTCTCATCTACTGCCAGCATACGGTCTGCATCTCCGTCAAAAGCAATACCTACCTGCGCCTTTTCAGACACAACTCTTGCCTTTAGCTCATCCATGTGAGTGGAGCCGCAGTTTGCATTAATATTAGTTCCATCCGGATTAGTATGGATCGCTACCAGATCTGCTCCCATATCCCGTAACGCCTTAACTGAGGTATAAGAACTTGCTCCCTCCGCACAGTCAATGACGATCTTCATGCCGGACAGATCCATCGGAACTGTCTTCTTCTCAAATTCCACATATTCATCTACGATGTCAAAACGGTATTCCACCTTACCGATTCCCGGTCCGATCGGAAATACCACATCATCCATATCATTATGGATCAGTGCTTCGATCTCATCTTCCAACTCATCGGATAATTTATATCCTTCTCCATTAAAGAACTTGATTCCATTAAATTCCATCGGATTGTGAGAGGCAGAGATCACTACTCCTGCATCTACTTTATGCTTTCTAGTCAGGTAAGCAATTGCCGGAGTTGGTGCTACACCAACATAGATCGCATTTGCTCCTACTGAACAGATTCCTGCCATTAAAGCATTCGCCAACATTCCTCCGGAGATTCTGGTATCGCAACCTACAATAATGGTAGGTTGATGAGATTTCTCCTTAGTGAGGACATAAGCCCCTGCCTGACCTAACTTCATAGCCAGTTCTATGGTCAGCTCTGTTCCGGCGATTCCCCGGACACCGTCTGTTCCAAACATTCTTGCCATATTATTCTCCTAATCTTTTCCAAATATTCCACAACTTCCCACAAAAGATCATCCTTCTGGATAAACCCATTTCCCTAAATAGACTTATTCTCCTGAAGTCTCACTTCCTGTGGACTCGCTTCCATTCTGATCTACCAAATCCTGATCTTCATTATTCTGATCATCATTTGTACTTCCATTATCAGAACTTCCGTTATTCGTAGTTCCATTATTCGTAGTTCCGTCATTAGAACTTCCCCCAGTGGTATTTCCCTGGGTATCATTATCGGTATCTAACGATGTTTTCGCAGTGATCAACAAGCTGATCTGCGCTTTTCCTACGCTATAGATCTCTTCATCCAATGCCAGCTGTACTGTCATTGTGTAAGTTCCTTCGGAAATACCGCTTACATCAACTGTACCAAGCAAGGTCGCATTGGTGAGCTTATCCAGATCGCTTGCCAGACCTCCGATGGAAACATTCACACTGTTCTTTAACCAGGACAGGTTATATTCTTCACCTAATCCTGCCACTTCAATATTCTCACTCTCAATGGTGAAAGTGCGATATTCGTATGGTTCAATCTCTACTTTGATCTTAACTTTGTCTTCAGAGGCATCTACCAATTCTACGCCATCCGGCAGGTATTCACTGACATAAACCTCTTTTTCAAAATCAGCACTTGCGCCTCCGACATTAATGTCCGGAATCTCCAGAGCAGTAATGGTATTCAACACAGATGAGGATCCCTTTAAGTGTACTTTGGCTGGATCGCTGGAAATATTCACAATATATCGATTCGGTGCCAAAGCTCCTGTGGTCGCAAAGATCAGATCAACTTCTTTTGTCGCTAAAATATTAACGGAAACGGTAACCGTAGAACTACTGATGGTCAATCTCGTAGTATCCACTTCATTTCCTTCTTTGTCGTAGAGAACCGGAACCACACTTCCTGAAAGATTCATAGCCATTCCCTCTACGTTAATGGTAGCCACGGCAGTATTATCAATATTGCTGACAATGGAAGCCGGTCCTGATACCGATATCACGTTCGGTGTAATCGCAGACACTTCTCCAATGGCATAGCCATTTGCCACTTCTCCTTCTACCTGTGCCGTGACACCAACGGTCTTGGTCATAAGATCCTCCAAAGATACTTTGAAGAATTTGGTTCCTCCATTATAGGTCAAAGATGAATTATAACGCTCTGCTGAAATAGTGATCGGAACTGTTGCTACTGTTCCTGTCTCATCTACGACCATCTGATTCATATCTGCCGTTGCAGTAAAATCGCCACTCTCCACTTTCTCCATCACACTTCTCGGCGCGGAAACAGAGAATGTCACGTTATTGGTTCCATCCAGAGCCTGATAACACTTATTCTGATCTGTGACCGCCTCAGCGTTGATCACATTAACTCTGACCGTATAGGTATTCGTCTTCACCGGATCGTCAATATTATAGACTACCAGCCACAGAATAAATGCCATAAAAACTGCTAACAGCTTAAAACCTATATTATTTGTTAAGGTTTTCAGAATTTTTCTTACCATTCTTAAACCTCCTCTTAAACCTCGTTAATTTGCCTTCTGTTTTCTCAACGTGTTGCAATTCCACCAGCTTCTTTCTAAGGAAATCATTATCGATATCCCGATAGATCCTGCCCATATAAGCCAATGATACGGCTCCCGTCTCTTCCGAAACGATTATGGTCATGGAATCACTGTTCTCACTGACTCCCACTGCCGCACGATGTCTTGTTCCTAAATCTTTACTCAAGGAAAGACTGTCCGACAAAGGAAGATAACAAGTAGCAGATATCACTCGGTCTCCCCTGATGATCACTGCACCGTCATGTAATGGTGTGTTTTTCTCAAATATATTGATCAGAAGCTGACTGGACACGATGGCATCCACATCAATTCCTGTACGAACATACTCATTCAGTAAAATTGTGTCCTCAATTACGATAAGAGCTCCTGTCTTGACCTTGCCCATAGCGTAGCAGGCTTTCACCAGCTCATCAATAGTGCGGTCAGAGAATTTCGGTGCCTCAGTCTTTCCAAAATCGAAGAATTTGCCCAGGATATTCTTCCCACCAATGTTCTCCAATGCTTTTCTAAGCTCTGGCTGAAAGATGATCACAAGGGCGATCAAGCCTATATTCAATGTATTCTCTGCCACCCAGAGGATCGTGCTCATCTGGAAGATAGCTGCGATCAATACAAATACCAAGATCACAAGAATTCCTTTAAATAGTGTCCAGGCTCTCGTGCTCTTGATCCATAACAGGACATGGTAAATAAGGACAGCAATAATAAGGATTTCTACTATATCAACAACAGATATGGAAATATCTGGTAATCCGACTACAGTCGATACATTATCGTTAAATGCACTTAACATTCCTATAAAATCCTCCATATTCTCCCCTTTCTTTATTTTTATCCCGTTTTACTTTATTTCAGCCAATCCTCGTCAATGTCTAATTCCTGTGCAATGACTCTTCGGCTGACATTTTCATCTACATCCTCGGTTTTCTTCGTCTTATCAATTCGTTTTCCCATGCTTGCAGTATTTCCAAAATGCTTTACGGTCTTCTCAGAAGAAGCAACCTGACGCTTCGGAACTGCTTTCACAAAATATAAGTATTCATCATCCTCGAATTGTACTCTCTCAGTTCTGGCATAGTCCAGATTCATAAAGAAGAATTCCAGTACAAATCCAAGTAACATAGAGATCAGGCTACCTACGACAAGAAGGATTCCTTTTCCGGAGATCTCTAAGATCAGATAACCCGCAAATAATCCACAGATATGGATCAGGGTTCCGGCAATGATCGCGATCTTCCATGCATGTTCAATGGACTGCCGTCTAATGATCTGTACCACAACAAAAGCCAGCACAAAGACCAACAGTACCAAGTACATTTCGTTATTACCTAACAACTGTCCAACAGACACGCTGAATTTGGAGCTTACCTCTGCTCCGTCTTCTGCAGTAGTATTCACCAAAGTAGATACATTCTGATGAATCCCTGCCAGGAAATAATACACAACTGTACTTCCACATACTGCCAAGATAGAATATCCGGAGCGGAGCAGTCCGCATCCGATCGGCATAATATATGGAATATTCAGTTTAAAGCAGATTGGTGTCAAAATTGCTACCACTCCATCCTTCGGCGAAAACCGAAAATACAGAAAATAGATCGCTGCAAAAAGAATCAGAGTAGTCAGAGCCACTTCCACGGACAATGCATACATATCCAAAAGTACAAGTAACATTGCCACTAAAAGGGTCACATTCTGTGGAAGTACACAACATACCAATGCCAAAATCAGTGCTACTGGCACAGTGCTGAGTTTCTCCATAAATCCAATATTGGAGTTGATCAGTAAAAACAGACTAAACGCCAGCACAAATTTCACTACCGGGTACAGGTAAGTTTCATATTTTCCCCAGATTCGTAACATCTTATCCTTTATTTCTAATAACTTTGTCATAAAACCTCCTAAAAATCAGACCTTAAGCTTCTCCTCCCGGTCATACATTTTATTTATCTTGCGCACATGATCGTAATATTCTTTTAAGGCTTTTCTTCCTTTCGTGTATTTATGTTCATACACGAACCAAGTGATCATAAGATATATTGCCATAAATGCAACATAGATCAGCACAACTGTTGTTGCGGTTGCAATCAGATCCGGAGTGCTCATCTCATTCATGATATACTCCATAGAATTCATGAACCACAAAGCTACCAGCAGAACATAACCAACGCTTCCTGAGAAAAAACTCTTCAGCAATTCCTTGGAAATATAGTCATTGTGATAATAATGTCCCATCTGCCGGTTTTCCTTCTCTTCAAAGGTATCATATTTTGCAATTTGATATAATTCCTTCACTCGTTCTTCATTAATCATAGATTCTCTCCATATAGACGCAATAGTGCATTATTTTGTATTATAACATATAACGAGACAAATTCAAAGAAAAAAAAGCCATTATAGAAAAAAG
>JAGAOC010000082.1 GCA_017623935.1 Agathobacter sp.
ATCTGCCACGGCAACATCTGCCGTAGCACCATGGCTCAGAGCGTCCTGACCCACCTGGTCAGGACCCAGAACTTAGCCGGCCAATTTTATATAGATTCTGCAGCCACCAGTCGGGAGGAGATCGGCAATCCGCCACACTATGGAACAAGGCGTAAATTAGAAGCCGAGGGGATTCCGGTGGTGCCTCATCAGGCGGTGCAGATGACCAGAAATGATTATCTGGATTTTGACTATCTGATCGGTATGGATACGGCAAACATTCGGAATATGCAACGGATCGCAGGCGGCGATCCTCAAGGGAAAATATACAAGATGTTGACCTTTGCTGGGGAGGGAAGAGATGTGGCAGATCCTTGGTATACCGGAGATTTTGACGCGACCTTCCGGGATGTTATGGCTGGCTGTGAAGGATTTTTAGAATACCTGAGGGAGCAGGGCGAGATCTCATGAAAGAGCGGATCATATTTCACATAGACGTAAATAGTGCATTTTTGTCGTGGGAGTCTGTGGAGCGGTTGAAGCGGGGAGAGTCGGATCTTCGGGAGATTCCAGCGGCCATTGGCGGAGATATTGAAGCTAGGCATGGAGTGATCTTTGCAAAATCCATTCCAGCCAAGAAGTACAAGGTGCAGACCGGGGAGCCTGTGGTGGATGCCCTTAGAAAATGTCCGGATCTTGTGATCGTGCCGCCCCATCATTCGGTTTATCAGGGATACTCCAAAGCCTTTATGAAGATTTTGCGGCAGTATTCGGATGTGGTGGAGCAGTGCAGTATAGATGAGGCTTTTGTGGATATGACTGGCACCAGAAGGCTGTTTGGAGAGCCTGTGGAAGCGGCGCACCGGATCAGGAATCAGATTCGGGACGAACTGGGATTTACGGTAAATGTGGGAATTTCCAGCAACAAGATCTTAGCGAAAATGGCCAGCGATTTTGAAAAACCAGACAAAGTACATACTTTATTTCCAGAGGAAGTGGAGAAGAAAATGTGGCCCCTTCCGGTGCGTGATCTGTTTTTCGTGGGAAAAGCCGCAGAAAAAAGGCTTCATTCTATGGGAATCAATACCATAGAAGAGCTGGCAAAGACGGATCAGGCACTTTTGTCCAATATTTTGAAAAAGCACGGGGAAGTGATCTGGAGGTATGCTAACGGCATAGATGATGCGCCAGTAGATCCGAATCCGGCGGATAACAAGGGATATGGAAATTCCATCACTATTTCTTTTGATGTGACGGATGCTAAGACTGCAAAAAGCATCCTGTTGTCTTTGACGGATAAGGTGGTGGCGCGGCTTCGGAAGGATGATGTGAAAGTGGAGTCTGTTACGGTACAGATTCGTTTTTGTGATCTGACCAAGGCATCTCACCAGTGCTCTTTAGAGGCGGCAACCAATATCACTCAGGAAATCTATGAGAAAGTTTGTCTGTTATTTGATGAAATGTGGGATGGCACGCCGATCCGTTTGTTGGGCGTTTCCACAGGAAAAGTCAGCCATTCCCAGAACACCGGTAGACAGATGAGCCTTTTTGATAATACGGATTACGAGAAGCTGGAAAAATTGGACAAAGCCATGGATTCCATTCGTGAGAGATTCGGAAGCGGAGCCGTGAAGCGCGCCTCCTTTATGGAGTCCCAAAAGAACGTTTCCCCAAAAAGTGAGCCATAAATGGCGAAATCCTAAAAGAAAGAGGCACCAGATCATGCAAAAAAGTCATAAATATAACTTTAAGTTTTAAAAATGATAAATAAAATGAATACTTTAGAATCTTAGGTTTTGAATGAAGAATATTGCAAACCCAAAAGACGTATGATATAACTAGGAAAATCAATTTTGCAAATGCAATGAAGGAGACTTCCATTTTCAGACGTCGACAGGAATACAGCGTCACCGACTGAGAGCGTTGTTTGAAAGAGGGAATGTGAGGAACACTCTGGAGCAGACTGGTTGAACTTCAGTAGGCCAGTACGTCAGCCCACGTTACGGGTAAGAGTGGAAAGATGAAAGTGTGATGTTCATTTTTCAATGCGGGTGGTACCGCGGGATATGTATTCTCGCCCCGGAACGATTAATTCGTTCCGGGGTTTTTTGTTGCTCGGCATCGAGCAAGCTTCAAGCCGAGCCTTGGCGCACAGTTTTTTCGAGCCAGGCAAGCTTCAAGCCGAGCCCCGGCGTACAGCTTTTTCGAGCCTCGACGGCAAGAGAATTTCATCCCGTCCCGCACCGAATTTCCCCGGGAAGCCGGAAAGAAAAGGAGTGTACAGGACATGGAATTTTTAACTGGAGTAAAAGAAAAAGAGACATTGGAGATCAGTCAGATTTTGGCTGGAGATTATGAAGGAAAACAGATACGGGTGAAAGGTGCCGTGCACACTATCCGTAACATGGGAGATGTGGCGTTTTTAGTTCTTCGTAAGAGAGAAGGCTTAGTGCAGTGCATTTACGAAGAGGGCAAGTCTCAGTTTGACATTCACGACATTAAAGAGGGTGACACCTTAGAGGTCAGTGGAACCTATAAGAGTGATGAGCGCGCGCCCCATGGATTCGAGCTTCGTTTGGATACGGTAGAAGTTTTATCCAGACCGGCGGAGCCAATGCCGTTGATGATTTCCAAATGGAAAATGAACACCTCACTGGAAGCAAAATTAAATCACCGTGCAGTTGCTCTTAGAAACTTAAGAGAACGGGCGGTATTTCGGATTCAGGAAGGAATCACAAGGGGATTTCGTGATTTCTTATACGGACAGGGATTTACAGAGATCCATACCCCAAAATTAGGCGCAAAAAGTGCAGAAGGTGGAGCAAACCTTTTTAAATTAGAGTATTTCCACAGACCGGCGATCTTGCAGCAGAGTCCGCAGTTCTATAAGCAGATGATGGTAGGCGTTTTTGATCGGGTGTTTGAGACTGCACCGGTATTTCGGGCAGAGAAACATAACACCAAGCGTCATTTGAATGAATACACCAGTCTGGATTTTGAGATGGGCTATATTGATGGATTTGAAGATATTATGGCAATGGAAACAGGTTTTTTACAGTACACCATGAAACTGCTTTCTGAAAGCTATGGAGAGGAACTGCGTATCTTAGGGATTACCCTTCCAAAAGTAGATAAGATCCCCGCAGTTCGTTTCGATGAGGCAAAACAACGGGTAGCAGAAAAATATAACAGACAGTTTCGGAATCCATTTGATCTAGAGCCGGAAGAAGAGCACTTGATCGGAGAATATTTCAAAGAAGAGTTTGACAGTGACTTTGTATTTGTTACCCATTATCCATCCAAGAAACGTCCATTTTATGCTATGGATGATCCGGCAGATCCAACCTATACGTTAAGTTTTGACCTGTTGTATAAGGGGCTGGAGATCACTACTGGCGGACAGCGAATCCATGATTATGATAAGCTTATGGAGAAGATTGAAAAAAGAGGAATGGAAACGGAAGGCATGGAGCATTATTTATCCGCTTTTAAACATGGAATGCCACCTCATGGCGGACTGGGAATCGGTTTGGAACGACTAACTATGCAGCTGATTGGCGAAGACAACGTCCGGGAAGCCACCTTATTCCCAAGAGATTTATCCCGCCTGGAGCCATAAAGCAAAACACAACATAGAAAGAGAGAATGATTATGAAACATTTAGGAACCCAGACGCTGGCAACAGATCGTCTGACCTTAAGACGTTTTACCATAGAAGATGTAGAACCAATGTATTATAACTGGGCGTCGGATGAGACTGTGACCAAGTATCTGTCCTGGCAAGCTCATGCGTCCATGGAAGTTACGGAAGAAGTTGTAAAAAGCTGGATAGACCAGTATGACAATAAGGAAGTTTACCAGTGGGCAATTGAATTAAATGATCTAGAACAGCCAATCGGAAGCATTGGGGCAGTCAATGTGGATGATAACATTGAAGCCGTAGAGATCGGCTATTGCATTGGAAAAGAATTCTGGAATCAGGGCTATACCACAGAGGCTTTAGAAGAAGTGATCCGCTTTTTTACGGCGGAGGTATGCGCAGCACGAGTTTGGGCACGTCATGATGTGGCAAATCCTGGCTCAGGAAAAGTCATGGAAAAAGCTGGCATGAAATACGAAGGAACCTGTTTAAAAGCAGGTCGAAATAACACGGGAATCGTGGATATCAGCATTTATGCAAAAGTGATCAGTGCCGCAGTATTAGAGGAAGAGCCGGTACAGGAAGAAGAAGGAAAGAGCACTGTCACAAAGGTACAGGGAGAAGATGGAATCTGGAGAAATGTGATCACAGATGAGACCATCGAGTATGTAGGAATTTTGGCAAAACTGGAATTAAATGACGAAGAAAAAGAACAGGCAAAAAAAGACATGGGCGAGATGTTAGATTACATTGACCAGTTAAATGAGCTGGATACCACCGGCGTAGAGCCAATGTCCCATGTATTTCCGGTTCAGAACGTTTTCCGGGAAGATGTAGTGACCAATGGAGATGGAAGCAAGGCAACCCTTGCCAATGCACCTTCCATGAAAGATGGCGGATTTAAAGTGCCAAAGACCATTGGAGACTAAGATCAGAAAGGAGAAAACGAGACATGAGTTTAATGAGTCTGACTGCTGTTGAATTAGGCAGAAAAATAAAAGCAAAAGAAGTCACCGTAACAGAAGCTGTTCAGGCAGCCCTTTCTTCTATCCGGGAAAAAGAAGCCAAGGTCAACAGTTTTGTGACAGTAGACGAAGAGGGAGCTTTAAAAAGAGCTAAGCAGGTGCAACAGCAGATTGATGAAGGCGTTTTAACGGGACCTTTGGCAGGTGTGCCAGTGGCAATTAAGGATAATATGTGTACGGAAGGAATGCCTACCACTTGTTCTTCCAAGATCCTTGGAAATTTTATCCCAACTTATACCGCGGAAGCTGTAAAGAGATTAGAAGAAGCAGGAGCAATTATCATCGGAAAGACCAACATGGATGAATTTGCCATGGGAAGTACCACAGAGACTTCTGCTTATGGCGAAACAAAAAATCCATGGAACACGGACTATGTGCCGGGTGGTTCTTCCGGCGGATCCTGCGCAGCAGTAGCAGCAGAAGAATGTAGTTTTGCATTGGGATCCGACACAGGTGGATCCATCCGTCAGCCAAGTTCTTTTTGTGGAGTTACAGGGATCAAGCCAACCTATGGAACCGTTTCCAGATACGGGCTCATCGCCTATGGTTCTTCTTTGGATCAGATCGGACCAGTGGCAAAAGATGTTACAGATTGTGCCACTATCTTAGAGGCGATCTCATCCTATGATACAAAGGATTCCACCTCTGTTTCCAGAGAGGATCTGAAATTTACAGAGGCTCTGGTGGACGATGTAAAGGGTTTAAAGATTGGAATTCCGAGAGATTATTTCAAAGAAGGATTAGACCCAGAAGTAAAAGAAGCTGTCCTTGCAGCAGCAAAGAAACTAGAGGAAAAAGGTGCGATCGTAGAGGAATTTGATCTGGGATTAGTAGAATATGCCATTCCAGCTTATTACGTTATTGCCTGCGCGGAAGCCAGCTCCAACTTGGCGCGTTTTGATGGCGTAAAATATGGATACCGTACCGAGGACTATGAAGGTCTTCATAATATGTATAAAAAATCCCGCTCAGAAGGGTTTGGAGCGGAAGTAAAAAGAAGGATCATGTTAGGTTCTTTCGTGTTAAGTTCCGGATATTATGATGCTTATTATTTAAAAGCCCTTCGGGTAAAAGCATTGATAAAAAAAGCTTTTGATGAGGCTTTTGCAAAATATGATGTGATCTTAGGGCCGGCGGCACCAACCACCGCACCGAAATTAGGAGACAGCTTAAAAGATCCCATCAAAATGTATTTAGGAGATATCTACACTATTTCTGTGAACTTGGCAGGACTGCCTGGAATTTCCCTTCCATGCGGAACAGACAGCAAAGGTCTTCCGATCGGCTTACAGTTGATCGGTGACTGTTTCCAGGAAAAGAAGATCATTCAGGCAGCCTATAGTTTTGAGCAGACCAGAACCTATAAGCACTGCCCATTAGCAGAAAAAGAGCAGGCAGCCTGCTAGGAAAGGAGAAGAAGAAAATGAGCAAGAATTATGAAACTGTCATTGGATTAGAAGTCCATGTGGAATTAGCAACTAAGACCAAGATCTTCTGCTCCTGTTCGACCGCTTTCGGAGGAGCACCAAATACCCACACTTGTCCGGTATGTACCGGTATGCCGGGCTCTCTTCCTGTTTTAAATAAACAGGTGGTAGAGTATGCAGTGGCAGTAGGGCTTGCCACCAACTGTCAGATTACTCAGTACAGCAAATTTGATAGGAAGAATTATTTTTACCCGGATAACCCACAGAACTATCAGATTTCCCAGTTATATCAGCCAATCTGCCGCAACGGATATGTAGAGATCGATACTCCATCCGGCAGCAAAAAAGTCCGTATCCATGAGATTCATATGGAAGAGGACGCAGGAAAATTAGTGCA
>JAGAOC010000010.1 GCA_017623935.1 Agathobacter sp.
CAGCCGTCTGCTTCCTTATGGCACAAATTGGAAGATCGAGAACATCGAAGGAAAGGTCTATGATGAGATGTTCTATACTTATGATGGTGTAAAGATGGGAGAAGCCGGAGATCAGGCCGGCGTCTTAGAAGGCACGATCAGTGAAACAACCTGGGTAGTTCCGGTCTTTACCAGTTGGCATAAGCTAACCGTTGGTGGTTATTGTGACGGTCAGATGACCTCTACTATTGATGGTTATGGAACCTTTGATATTTCCATTACCGGACAAAATGCTCTGGGACAGGATCTTTCTGTGATCGGAAGTGGTTATACCGGATCTGGCATTTCGGGAAATAACATTACTGTATGGGAAGGTTGCTATCCATACGGATCAAAGTATGTAATTTCTGATATTAAAAAAGACCAGGCAAATATCAGCAGCGGTAAATTTGCAGATATATCCTATGAGGGATTATTTGATGTTTCATCTGCAGGAAGCCCTATTACAAAAGATTCAAAGTACAGTGGAATCTTGACCGTGGAGAAAGCATATATGCTTCAGTTTTTTTCCTGGTATTCCTTTACTGTAAACGGATCATGCGATAGTACGGATACTGATTCGGTATCTGGATATGGTACCTTTGATGTGTTGGTAGATGGAGAAAAAGTAGCAGAGGATGTATCCTCTTGGAATGAGATTTATCCATATGGTAAGAAAGTCCTGGTAAATGATATGAAACCAGTGATCGGACATACGTATAAGGGCATTAAAAGTGGAACGGCAGAAGCCGTTATGACAGAACATCATACATTGATCCTGGAATATGTCACAAATACATATACATTACAGTTTAACAGTAATCAGGAGAATGGAACTATGGATCCTCTTGTAATCCGTTGGGATCAGGATGTGACATTGCCAAAGAATGGATTTACAACCACGGATCCGGCCAAATTTATGGGATGGCTGGATACAGAAGATCCTGAGTATGCAAAAGATGTATATGAGTGGAAATATACGGATGAGGAGCATTTGGATCTGGAAATGGTGCAGGCTCTTATCACGGATCACGGTCATGGATTTACGGATGGTGCAGTCATCACGCTTTTTGCAATATGGGACTATGCACCGGAGCTGGAAGTGGAAGACCGTTATATCTCCATTGCAGATGCAAACAACGGAAAGATGGCGGAGGAAGAGATCTTGCGAACTGCAATCGTGGATGATAGAGAAGATGGCAGTATTGCTCCCGGAATTCATGAATTAAATTCTCTTGTTCTGGTCAATTTCAATCTGGAAGATTATCTGAACTGGTCTGGAGAGGGGACTATTTCGGAAACTTACCGAGTGACAGATCGGGCAGGAAATGTGACGGAGAAGATGATAAGGGTTCACATCGTGGATACGACTGCTTATAAAGTAGCATCTGAATATCAGAGAGCACGTTTTATCAACGAAAAGTACATAGATCTTTCTTTGACAGAAGAAGAAGGAGGTTTGGCAGAAAATTCAATCTGGCGAACACCGGAGTATTATGAGGTTCTTTCTAAGACCCTATCTAATAAGCGAGTGAACCAAGAAGAGGTAGAAGTTCGTTTGAGTCTCGTTACTACTACGGTGACAAGGGCTGGATCCGGAGAATGGTTGTATGAGCCAAAGCAGGTCTGGATATTCAGCCATGAAGATGTTTTGGCAGTCAAGCAGTATGTTAAGGATCACGGTCCTGGTAACTTCTATGAAGAAGATGCCCTGGCAAATTTCTGTGTGGAATTTGCACATTGCAGAACAAAATAGAATATATATAGAAACTTTTGATCCCCGGTTGGAATCTGCGATTCCGCTGGGGATCTGTTATTTGTACACTTCAAAGGAGGAAATGAAAGAGATGAGTGATAGGGGAAGTATATATGACGATGTATTCCATACGCTACTGAATGATTGTTCAGAGCTGATCATTCCGGTGATCAATGAAGTGTTTGGAGAACGCTATTCAGGGAAGGAACAGATTGAATTTACTCCAAATGAGCACTATATGAATACTCAGGGGGGACACACAGAAAAGCGGATCACAGATGCGTCTTTTCAGATCCTGGGAAGTCCTGGAAAGAAGTACCACTGGGAATGTCAGAGCACAAAAGATGACAGTATGTTAGTGCGATTCTTTGAATATGATACCCAGATTGCCTTAGATCAGGGCAAGATCAAGGATTATGTCCTGACAGTAGAATTTCCTCATTCTGCAGTGCTGTTCCTGCGTTGTGATGAAAATACACCAGATCAAATGAAGATTGAGATGAAGACTCCAGGTGGAGATGTCAGTTATGATATTCCGGTCATGAAGTCGCAGAACTATTCCCTTGATGAAATATTTGAAAAAAAATTGCTTTTTTTAATTCCTTTTCATATTTTTTCACACGAAAGTCAATTTAAGGTGTATAATACAGATGAAGAGAGTATGTATGAGCTATTACAGGAATATCTGTATATTAGTGAGCAATTAGATGTTATGGCAGAAGTTGGAGAAATCAGTGAGTATGCGAGATGCACGATGCTTGATCTATCCAATCGGGTAATAGAGCAGATCGCAAAAAATTATGACAATGTCAGGGAAGGAGTGAAGAAAGTCATGGCAGGACATATATTAGAATATGAAGCGAAAACTATTTTGAACCAGGGAATTGCCCAGGGAATTGCCCAGGGAATTGATTTAGGAAAGAAAGAAGAGGCATTAAACAATGCAAGAAATTTTTTCCTGGATGGAGTAAAATTTGAAACAGTAAGAAAAAATATCCAGTCTCTTACAGAAGAAGAACTGACAGAAGTATATGCAGAGGTTCAAGGAATGAGGATTCAGCTTCGAGGAAAACAAGAAAAATCTGTGGAGCAGAAGATGCAGAAGCAGCCAATGAAGAAAGACCCGAAGTTATAGAATATGGAGAGATAGCCCCTACTTATCAGAATGATAGGTAGGGTTTTTTTAATTTAAATATATCTTGCGTTATAGTTAAAGATTAGATATAATATTATTCAACTTTTTACATTTTATACTAAAAAACATGTTAAAAGTTTATTAATTATGTATATTTTAGAGAGTTTTGTATTATGCTATAATTTAAGTGAGATAATAAGTGTTATTGTCAATAAAAAAGTAGTTCTTTTCCCTTATTTTCGCATTTCCAATGTCGATATATATGACATAATGGTTTTCAAAAATGGGAGAGAATTATGAGAAGTAGCGCAAAATGTTATCAATTTACTAAAGGAGATGATGATATGTATAGTGCAATGACTTACCCATCAATAGATATTGGTAAAGTTTTAGGAAAAGCAACAAAGATATCATCTGAAGAAGCATTAAAAGAGATTATTCCAGTGGACTGGAGCGAACAGGTTCTTGATGGAAAGTACAAAGGAAAATCTATTATTAAAGCGAAAGATGATGAGGAAGCCTGAAATGTGTAAAATAGGGGATATAATTGTTGTAAAGAATTGTAAAGTCGGCGGACAACTGATCGGGAGACATTCTTTTGTAGTGTTAAGTACAGAAAAAGGTGAAATAGAGGGGCTTTCGTTTGACCTTGTTTGTAATATTATGTCTTCATTGGAAGGAAAAGGGGAAGAGTATAAACGGAAAAAATTATCATTTCCAGAAAATATGCCTTATTCTCCTACCGAAGAAAATATTATTAATGGACATGGAAAAGAAGGATTCATCAAAGCGGGAATGTATTTCCTTTTTGATAAAAAAGAGCTTGATTTTTATGTTATTGGAAATGTGGAAATAGATTTATACCTTAAATTGTTGGATTTTGTACAAAATCTAGACACTAAAGACATTTCTTACATAGTTGACAATTTAAAAGAAAAAAGAGCAGAATAGTTTGCCTTTTGGATGTAAAATGATATCATAAAGAATAGCATCTTAAAACTTTCATGAAAGTTTAGGATGCTATTTTTAGGTAATTTACAAAATCGAATACACATTATATGTTAATGCAATATGGTGGACCCGACGGTGAAATGGGAGCTTCCATGCGATATCTATCTCAGCGTTATTCCATGGAAAATCCAAAGGTTGCAGGACTCTTAACGGATATCGGAACCGAGGAATTAGCGCACTTGGAGATCGTGGCAGCCATTATTCGTCAGCTGACTAGAGACTTAAGTGCCAAAGAATTGGAAGCGGCAGGCTTTGGACCATATTATATTGACCATACTGCTGCAATCTGGCCACAGTCTGCAGGAGGAATCCCATTTAATGCCTGTGAGTTCCAGTCAAAAGGAGATACTATTACGGATCTTTTTGAGGATATGGCGGCAGAACAGAAAGCCAGAACCACTTATGACAACATTCTTCGTGTGGTAAAAGATCAGGAAGTAGCTGACCCGATCAAATTCCTCCGTGAGCGTGAGATCGTTCATTTCCAGAGATTCGGTGAAGGTTTAAGGATCGTGCAGGATGAATTAGACAGCAGGAACTTCTATGCATTTAACCCACAGTTCGATTAAAAAGGATAACAGAATAAAGGCATTTTTCCAGAAACTTGGTTGATAATCCGCCGAACTTGTTATATAATAGCCCTTATTGAGGCGCACACAGAATCATATGTAAATAGTTGTGCGAAAAGCAGAGAATTACAATGCTTTACAAGAAAGTAAGGGAGAAAAGATTATGAGTAAAGTTCGTACCAGATTTGCACCAAGTCCAACAGGAAGAATGCACGTAGGAAATCTCCGGACTGCATTATATGCTTATTTAATCTCTAAGCATCAGGACGGAGATTTTATTTTAAGAATAGAAGATACTGACCAGGAACGTTATGTAGAAGGGGCTGTAGATATCATTTACCGTACCTTAGCTAAGACTGGGCTGATCCATGATGAAGGTCCTGATAAGGATGGAGGTTGTGGCCCATATGTTCAGAGCGAGCGTCAGGCGAAGGGCATCTATTTAGAGTACGCAAAGCAGTTAGTAGAAAAAGGGGAAGCATATTACTGTTTCTGCGATAAAGAGCGTTTAGAGAGCTTAAAGACTTCTGTAGCAGGCAAAGAGATCACAGTATATGACAAACACTGCTTAAGCCTTTCAAAGGAAGAAGTAGAAGAGAAATTAAAAGCAGGAGTTCCATATGTTATCCGTCAGAATAACCCAACAGAAGGAACTACTACTTTTGTAGATGAGATTTATGGGGATATTACCGTAGATAATTCAGAATTAGATGATATGATCCTGATCAAATCTGATGGATATCCAACCTACAACTTTGCAAACGTTGTAGATGATCATTTAATGGGAATTACCCATGTGGTACGTGGTAATGAGTATTTATCCTCCTCTCCGAAATATAACCGTCTCTATGAGGCTTTTGGATGGGAAGTACCAGTATATGTTCACTGCCCATTGATCACAGACGAGAACCATCAGAAACTCAGCAAACGTTGCGGTCATTCTTCTTTTGAAGATTTAGTAGAGCAGGGATTTTTAACAGAAGCTATCATCAATTTCGTAGCACTGTTAGGATGGAGCCCGGCAGATAATGAAGAGATCATGTCCTTAGAAGAGCTTGTAGCAAAATTTGATTATTTTCATATGAGTAAATCCCCAGCAGTATTTGATTATACGAAGTTAAAATGGATGAATGGGGAATACATTAAGAGAATGGATTTTGACGACTTTTACGCCATGGCACTTCCATATATGAAGGAAATGATTCATAGAGATGTGGATTTTGCAAAAGTTGCGAAGATGGTACAGAGTCGAATTGAGATCTTCCCAGATATCAAAGATCATGTAGACTTCATTGATGAACTTCCAGAATATGATGTGGCAATGTACACGCATAAGAAAATGAAAACAAATGCTGAGACTTCTTTAGAAGTATTAACAGAACTGCTTCCAGTATTAGAGGCACAGGAAGATTACAGCAATGACGCTTTATATGCGACACTCTGCAAATATGTAGAGGAAAAAGGCGTAAAGAACGGTTATGTAATGTGGCCGATCCGTACCGCAGTATCCGGCAAACAGATGACTCCTGGCGGAGCTACCGAGTTAATGGAATTATTAGGCAAAGAAGAATCCATCGCCCGTATCCGCAAAGGAATTGAATTACTTTCCAAATAATCTGAGGTTATTCATGAATTTTAACAAGTCTCAAACATGGGCCATCCATCATAAGGATGGTCCCATGCTTGTATTAGCTGGCCCGGGTTCCGGGAAGACAGCAGTAATTACCCACCGAACCAAAAACTTAATAGAAGAACATAAGGTATCCCCATCCAATATCCTAGTCATTACTTTTACAAAAGCTGCGGCAATGGAAATGAGGCAACGTTTTGAAAGGCTCATGGGACAAAGCAAGGTGGGAGTTTCTTTTGGTACTTTTCATGGGATCTTTTTTACCATATTAAAGTATGCTTATGGATTCCAAAGTACCAATATCGTATCGGAGGAACAGCGGTATGAATATATAAGAGAAGCCATTTCCTATCACAATCTGGATATTAAGGATGAGAGCGAGTTTATTGGGAATCTCTTAGGGGAGATCAGTTATGTGAAAAATTCCCGTCTGGATATCGCTCATTACTACTCAAACCAATGTGGAGAGGAGATCTTTCGGGATATTTTTGAGGAGTATCATAAGCGGTTGAAGAGGAACCGTCTTATCGATTTTGATGATATGCTGACCTATACCTATGAACTTTTTACTCAGAGGAAGGATATTTTGGCTGCATGGCAGAAAAAATATCAGTATATTCTGGTAGATGAATTTCAGGATATCAATGGGATTCAGTATGACATTATCAAAATGTTAGCAGCGCCGGAAAATAACCTGTTCATTGTAGGAGATGATGACCAGTCCATCTATCGTTTCCGGGGATCTAAACCGGAGATCATGCTGAATTTTACCAAGGATTATGCGGATGCAGAGAAAGTTTTGCTAGACTACAACTATCGTTGTGACGCGAATATCGTAGAATCTTCTTTAAGATTGATCGCTCATAATGAAAAGCGTTTTTCAAAGGAGATTCAGCCAGCAAGAGAGGCACTTCGTCCGGTGAATTTTATGGAGTTTGAGAATCAGCGGGAAGAGAATCTTTATCTGATCCGCCAGATTGCTTTAGGGATCAAGGAAGGCAGAAAATTTTCCGATTATGCCATTTTATTTCGGACAAATATCCAGCCGCGATTTCTTATGGAGCTTTTGATGAGCTACAATATTCCTTTTAAGACCAAGGAAAAGATCCCGAATCTCTATGAACACTGGATCGCTAGGGATATTTTCACTTATATCAGGATCGCTCAAGGAAGTAGGAGCAGAGCGGATTTTTTGCAGATTATGAACCGACCGAAACGATACATAGGAAGGGATTCTTTATGTGAGACCACTGTGGCTTTTGATGAGTGGGAGAAATTATATGACGAACAGCCTTGGATCGCAGAACGGATCGAACGGCTGGAATATGATATTAAGATGTTAGGGAAGATGAGTCCCTATGCAGCCATTAATTACATCAGAAAAGGCATTGGATATGATGACTTTATTGCAGAATATGCCGAATACCGTCAGATGAATAAGGATGATCTCTACGATCTCCTAGAGGAATTGCAGGCGGGAGCTAAGGGATTTAAGACCTATGAAGAATGGCAGACTCATATTGAGGAGTATTCCAAAGAATTAGAAGCCCTTGCCAAACAAAAACAGACCAATCCGGAAGCTGTGACTTTAGTAACCCTTCATGGAGCGAAGGGGTTAGAGTTCCCTTGCGTCTTTATCGTGGATGTAAACGAGGGGCTGATTCCCTATAAAAAAGCCGTCCTGCCTCAGGAATTAGAGGAAGAACGGCGGATGTTCTATGTGGGAGTTACCCGGGCAAAAGAAGAACTTTACATCTATTCTGTAAAAACTCTTCGCAATAAAGACCAGGATGTTTCCCGATTTATAAAAGAAATGGGGCTGAAAGAAGATTAATCATCTAAAGAATCGTAGAAATCTTCATCCTGCAGTTCGTCAAAACGGTCTGCAGCTGCCTCATATTCTTCTTCGTCTTCAATATAATCAATAGAAGGAAGTCCCTGTTCATCTTCCGCATAGCGGTAGATGTATACACATCCTTCTTCATTTGGGTTGCCGTCTTTATCCAGTGGCTCTAAGGCAATGTAATCCTGACCGTCCACATCAAAGATGGTTAAGATCCGACATTCTACATCACCTTCATCCAGATTTAAGGTTACCCGGATATCGTCCATTTCCTCTTCGGTAACAGGTATGATCTTTTCTTCTGACATATTTATCCTCCTGATGGTTATTTGATCTTGCTTATCAGTTACGCAAAGCGAGATCTTTTTTTATTTTTATTATAAATGGCATATAATAAAAAGGCAAGTACGAACAAGAATAAGCAAGATTGATCAAGTATCAAAAAGTTGTATACAAAAGTACCCAAAAAAGGTATAATAGTTCACAAGCATATTAATTTTCGAACAAAGGAAAGAGGCATGAATTATACAATAACGAGAGGGAATTATGAAAAAATGGGGCTGCTCCGGGAGAAAGACCGGGCAACGTTTACTTTTGCAGGGGAGAAAGAAGACGCCTGCTTTGTTGTGTTGGTAGACGAGAAAGAAGAGCAGGAGATCCGGGTGTTAGTACCACCGGAATACTGTTTTGGGTCTCTTCGATCCATTCAGATCTCAGGAATTCCTATGGACAAGTTTTATTATTATTATGAAGTCAATGGTAAGAAGTACTTGGATCCATATGCAAGAGGAATTGCAGGAAGAGAAGTTTGGAATGAGGCAAGCCGGGCAGAGAAAGACTATAGAGTATATGGAACCTTCCCTTCTTTGAATTTTTCCTGGGAGGATGACAAATCTCCAGAGATCCCGAAGGAAGAGATGATCATGTACAAACTTCATGTAAGAGGTTTTACCATGGATCATGCCGGAGTAGGCAGAAATGCAGGAAAATTCGCGGGAGTACAGAATAAGATCCCATATTTGAAGGAACTGGGAGTTACCACAGTGGAACTCATGCCAGTTTATGAATTTGAAGAAATGCCAATGCCGGTAGTAAAAGATCTGCCGGATTATATTAATTGGAAGACAGAGATGGAGGATGTGATCCGCCCGGAAGAGACGGAAGAGATCACAGGAAAGCTGAATTACTGGGGCTATTGCAAAGGTGATTATTTTGCAGTGAAGACCTCCTATGCTAAGAATCCTAAGAAGGCAGCTATCGAATATAAGCAGTTGATCAAGACACTTCATGAGAATAACATGGAATGTGTCATGGAAATGTTCTTTCCAGAGGATGTGAATCATAATCTGGTATTAGATGCCCTTCGGTTTTGGGTTCGGGAATATCATGTAGATGGATTCCATCTGTTAGGCACGAATCTCCCGATCACTGCTATTGCGCAGGATGTTTGGCTGAGTCGAACCAAGATCTTCTATACTGATTTCCAAGAAGGGGATATCCGTAAGAAAGGAACTTATCGGAATCTCTATATTTACAAAGAAGAATATCAGTATCCAACCCGCAAGATCTTAAATTGCATGAACGGAGATCTGCAGGAATTCTTTAATCAGCAGAGAAAGCAGAGAGAAGAAGTTGGATTCGTTAATTATATGGCAAGCAATAATGGTCTTACATTAGCAGATGTGTTTATGTATAGCGCGAAACACAACGAGGACAACGGGGAGAATAACGAGGATGGCAATCCATGGAACTTTAGCAATAATTATGGTGTAGAAGGACCTTCCCGTAAGAAATATGTCATGGCTATGAGAAAACGCCAGTGGAGAAATGCTATGGTCATGCTGATGATGGCACAGGGCGTTCCACTGATCATGGCGGGCGATGAGTTTGGTAATTCACAGAAAGGCAATAACAATGCCTACTGTCAGGATAACCCGATCGGTTGGGTGAATTGGAAGAATAAGAGTGGATATGAGAAAGAGCTTGAGTTTTTAAAGGAATTGATCCAGCTCAGAAAGAAATATCCGCAGTTAACCTTAAAATGTCCATTCCGTTTCCAGGATTATCTTTCTTTAGGATTTCCGGATGCCTCCATTCATGGAGAACATGCTTGGATCTCTCAGATTGATAAGGGGAGACTGAGTCTGGGAATCATGTATTCCGGTGTATATGGAGTTCAGGATCAGGACGAGAAAGCAAGGAAGAACGCGCCAGACGTATATGTGGCATATAATTTCTATACGGCACCGGTGAAATTGGCACTGCCAAAGCTTGCCAACAAGAAGAAATGGTATCTTGCTTTGGATTCTTCCAGAGAAGAAGAACAGATTTTGAAAAAAGAACAGCTGTTAAAAGGACAGCAGTATGTATCAGTAGAAGCACAGTCCATCTGTGTGCTGGTAGGAAAGCAGGGATAGTACTATGAAAGCCTTGGATCATTTAAAGACCATCAATCATCACAAAATGTTAGTCATGAAAGGCTGTTTTCAGCTGGGAATGTATAAGCAGGGACTCCTTCATGATCTTTCAAAATATTTGCCTTCCGAATTTCTGGTAGGATGTAAATATTACAGAGGATATATGAGCCCGAATAATGTAGAACGGGAAGAGAGGGGATATTCCTCTGCCTGGCTCCACCATAAGGGAAGAAATAAGCATCATCTGGAATATTGGATCGACTATACTGCTGGAGAGTCGGCAGGAGAAGAACATCAGGGAATGTCCGGTATGAAAATGCCTGTAAAATATGTGGTAGAGATGTTCGTAGACCGGGTAAGTGCTTCTAAGAATTATCAGGGAGAGAACTATACCGATGAGAGCCCGGTCATCTATTATAACAAAGGCAAGGGACATTACCTCATTCACCCGGATACCGCAGCACTGTTAGAGTTTTTGCTGGAAATGCTGGCAAAAAGGGGCGAAGAGGCAACCTTTTCCTATATTAGACGTAAGGTATTGACTGAAAAGATACCATATGATAAGACAACATTAGACAGATGGAAAGAGAGACTGTAAGTCCTCTGGCAATGGCGCTTCAAGCTGCATGACTTTTTGGGTGATAGGATGAACAAATTCCAAAGAGGCAGCGTGGAGCGCTTGTCTTTTTATCCAGGTAACATCAGGATTATATAGAAAATCCCCGATCAAAGGATGACCTAGATACTTCAGGTGAACCCGGATCTGGTGGGTTCGTCCGGTTTCTAAGGAGAGACTGACAAAAGACAGATTTTTTATAGGATCATAGGCAATCCTCTTATAATGGGTAATGGCAGTCTCGCCCCGGTCAAAATCTACTTGTCTTTCAATGGTAGAATCAGCTTTTCTGGCAATAGGGGCATTAATGGTTCCTTTTTCTGGTACAAGTCCCTGACAAATGGCACAGTAGCCCCTGTGAATCTGTCTTTCAGCCACCTGGCGGCTTAAAATACCAGCGCTTAGGGCATTTTTGGAAATAATGGTAAGTCCTGTGGTGTCCCGATCTAGGCGGTTTAAGCAACGGAAAGGGTAGAAAATGCCGGACTGCTCATTATACCAGGCAAGGGCGTTGGCAAGAGTGTTCTCATAGTTGTTCATGGAAGGATGAACCGGCATATTGGCTGGTTTATTGATTACGATAATATCTTCATCTTCATAAACGATCCCAAAATCCAGCTGTACAGCAACCGCAGTGTTTTTTTCTTCTTTTTCTTCTAAAGTAATAGTAAGGGTGTCACCGGAATAGAGTTTTTCCGTTACATAAGCCCAAATATCATTTCGCTTGATCCCTTTTTCGGTCTTTTTTAACTGAACTAATACCGGATGGGAATATCCGTTTTTCTTTAAAAAGTCTCCAATTGTGATCCCATTGTAGGAATCTGTGATCTTATAAGTAAGAATTCGTGTCATATACTTCTCTTTTCTATGGTCATGATGGAGTTATTATACTTCATATTGTCCCTTTTTGCTAGGAAAAGCACGAAAAGCCTGATTGAAACATAGAATATACAAAATAAGCATTTCAGGTGGAATTGTGAAAACTTTTTTAAATCCCTTATCGCCGGAAGAGGAAGAAGCATGCCTGAAAGAACTGCAGCAAGGCAGTAAAGAGGCGAGGGAAAAACTGATCCTGCACAATATGCGTCTGGTTGCCCATGTGGCAAAAAAATATTCCGGCAGCGAGGAAGATCCTTCGGATTTAATTTCAATTGGGACTATCGGACTGATCAAAGCAGTTTCGGCTTTTAAATGTGATTATGGTAGTAGATTTGCCACCTATGCCATCCGATGCATTGATAACGAAATGCTTATGTATTTTCGTAGTAAAAAGAAAACAAGAGCAGATGTGTCTTTGTTTGAGCCCATTGGCACGGATAAAGAGGGAAATCAGATTCATCTGGTAGATGTGCTGGTGCAGGAAAGTGTAGATGTAACAGAACAGATGGAAGTTCAGCGACAGATTGGAGTGCTGCGGGATACCATGAAGTCTGTCTTAACGGATCGGGAATATGACATTATCGTGAAGCGTTATGGACTTATTACGGGGGAGGAACAGACCCAGCGGGAGATTGCTGATTCTTTGGGGATTTCCAGATCCTATGTGTCCAGAATTGAGAAAAGAGCTCTGGAAAAATTGAAAAAATCTTTAATTTCTTAAAAGTATGTGGAAAAAGATGTGGTTTATGTTATAATAAATACATCTTTTTTTCTTTGCATGGTTCTATGCATTTTCCCATATAGTAAGACAGGAGAAAATATGTATAGCACAATTTTAACAGCAGTACTAAAGGGTATCTGTACCATTCCCGTGACGGTGGAGGTAGATATCAGTGATGGTATGCCCGTTTTTGAAATGGTAGGGAATCTTTCTTCAGAGGTAAAAGAAGCCAAGGAACGGGTGCGGACTGCCCTTCATAATTGCGGGATCTTGCTCCCGGCCAAACGGATCACCATCAATCTGGCACCGGCGCAGGAACGCAAGAGCGGAACCGGATTTGATCTTCCTATAGCGGTGGCGCTCCTTTGTTCTATGGGGCTAGTAGAAGAGCGATTATGTCAGAATCGCATCTTTGCAGGAGAATTAGGACTAAACGGGCAGATCCTTCCGGTAAATGGAATCCTTCCCATTGTGTCAGATGGAAAGAAGGCGGGAATTGAAGAATTCGTAGTGCCGGAGGGCAATGAAAAGGAAGCAACTTTGGTCCAGAATGTCAAAGTCTATGGATTTTCCAACTTAAAAGATGTGATCGATTTTTTAAACGGAAAGAAGATAACGAAAAAAGCAAGCCCAATATCTCAGAAAATTCCGGAAAAAACCATGGATTTTTCTGAGGTGAATGGACAGAATTATTTGAAACGGGCCTGTGAGATAGCGGCAGCCGGTATGCATAATCTTTTGATGATCGGTCCACCGGGAGCCGGTAAGACCATGATCTCAGAGCGGTTGTCCACAATATTGCCCCCTCTGACAGAAGAGGAACAGCTGGAACTTTCTAAGATATACAGTGTCTGTGGACTTTTGAATAATCAGGAATCCTTGATCACAGAACGGCCTTTTCGAAGCCCCCATCACACCATCACAAAAATCGGATTGGCGGGAGGCGGCACCATGCTCCGCCCGGGAGAGATATCATTGGCTCATAAGGGAGTACTATTTTTGGACGAGTTGCCGGAATTTCAGAAGGCTTCCATAGAGATCTTAAGGCAGCCTTTGGAAGAAAAGCAGGTGAGGTTGGTTCGGGCGAGAGGAAGCGTTACCTATCCGGCGGATTTTCTTTTGCTGGCGTCTATGAATCCCTGTAATTGTGGTTACTATCCGAATATGCAGAAGTGTAGATGTACTCCTGGCAGCATAAAACGCTATTTAGAGAGGATTTCTCAACCTTTCTTAGATCGGATGGATATTTGTGCAGAAGCGGTTCAGATCAGCTATAAAGAGCTTACAGGGACAGGGACGAATGAGACCTCTGCTCAGATCAGGGAGCGGGTAGTAAGGTGTCATGAGATTCAGAGAGCAAGATTTCAAAATGAATCCTTTTGTTATAACAGTAGGATCCCGGCTTCAAGATTGAAAGAATATTGTCAGCTGGGGGAAATAGAAGAAAACTATATGGAACATATTTATGAAGAAATGTCCCTGACGGCCAGAACCTATCATAAGATCCTTCGGGTGGCCAGAACGATTGCGGATCTAGAGGGATCCGAACAAGTACGGAAGCATCATCTAAACGAGGCGGTGTGTTTTAGGACTGTGGATCAGAAATTCTGGGGAGGGATATAGGATGAAGTATGCACTTTGGTTGTCTAATGTCCCGGGAATTACAAATGGCAAGATTCATCATCTTTTGGAATCCTGCTCCTGTGCCAGAGAACTTTATGGTCTCTCGGATCAACAGTTATATAATATAGAAGGAATGGATGCAAAAGATATAGAGTCTCTTGTGGAAAGCCGGAAAAACTGGAATCTGGAAAAAGCTTGGAACGACTTATGTGAGAAGGGAGTATCCTTTGTATCCATAGAACAGGAAGGATATCCGAAACGTCTTCGAAATATCATCGATCCGCCTTATGCTTTGTATTATAAAGGAAAGCTGCCGGATCCGAATAAGAAATCCGTGGCCATCGTGGGGGCAAGAGGAAGAAGTCAGTATGGAAGTACAGCGGCCTCGCAGCTGGCAGGAGAACTGGCAGGACAAGGAATAGAAGTGATCAGTGGACTGGCAAGGGGAATTGACTCTGACGGCCATATGGGGGCACTGAATGCAGGAGGAAGTACTTATGGAGTATTAGGTTGTGGGGTGGATATCTGTTATCCCAGACAGAATCGCTATCTATATGATAAGATCTGTGAAAAAGGCGGTGTGATCTCGGAATATCCATTAGGATCCGAGGCGATCGCCTGGCATTTTCCGGAGAGAAACCGGATCATATCAGGACTTAGTGATGTGGTAGTAGTGATAGAAGCCAGAAAGAAGAGTGGTTCTCTTATCACTGCAGATCATGCCATGGAGCAGGGGAAGGATGTTTATGCGCTTCCGGGAAGGATCTTTGATTCCTTAAGTGAAGGATGCAACCATCTGATATCTCAGGGAGCAGGAATTATTACAAATATTTCAGAATTTGCCAAAGGTCTGGGAAATTCTGGGGATTTTTCGTTTCGGCAGACAGATTTTAAAAAAATTCTACTTGAAAAAGATGAATTGTTGGTGTATAGTTTACTCGATTTTGCACCGACAGGCATAGGGACATTAGTAGAAAAGTCCGGCTTTTCACTTATGGAACTTTTATCCATATTAGAGAGAACGGAGCAGAAGGGATTTATAAAAGAAATGATTCCGAATTATTATGTTCGGTGTCTTTAGACAGGAATATTAGATAGGAATAAAGGAAAGGAATCGGGAGAATGGCTAAGTATCTGGTAATCGTGGAATCCCCGGCGAAAGTAAAGACAATTAAGAAATTCCTAGGCAAGAATTACGAGGTAGTGGCATCTAATGGTCATGTGCGTGATCTGCCAAAGAGCACATTGGGAATTGATGTGGAGAATGATTTTGAGCCGAAATATATTACGATCCGTGGAAAAGGAGATGTGTTGGCAAAACTTCGTAAAGAAGTAAAGAAAGCTGACAAAGTATATCTGGCAACTGACCCGGACCGTGAAGGAGAGGCAATTTCCTGGCATTTGAGCAAAGCGCTTAAATTAGAAGGAAAACAGGTTTATAGGATCAGTTTTAATGAGATTACCCAGAGTGCGGTGAAGGCTTCTTTGAAGAATCCAAGAGAGATCGATATGGATCTGGTAGATGCACAGCAGGCACGAAGAGCCTTAGACCGTATGGTAGGTTATAAGATCAGTCCATTGCTTTGGGCAAAAGTAAAACGAGGATTAAGTGCGGGACGTGTTCAGTCTGTTGCTCTTCGAATTGTCTGTGACAGAGAAGAGGAGATCGCAGCTTTTACGCCGGAAGAGTATTGGAGTCTGGATGTACAGCTTCTTCCAGAAGGGGAGAAAAAGCCGATCACGGCGAAACTTGCCGGAAAAGGAAAAGACAAGATTGCTATTTCTTCTAAGGAAGAGATGGATCAGATCTTAGAAGACATGAAAGATGGTGATTTCCAGATCACAGATATCAAAAAAGGAGAGAGAGTAAAGAAAGCACCGCTTCCATTTACTACAAGTACCCTTCAGCAGGAAGCATCCAAAGCCTTGAATTTCCCGATTTCCAAGACGATGCGTATTGCTCAGCAGCTTTATGAAGGTGTCGATGTCAAAGGTCAGGGAACCGTAGGTTTGATCACCTATTTAAGAACTGACTCTGTTCGTATCTCAGAGGAAGCAGATGCAGCAGCAAGAGAATTTGTTTTGAATACTTACGGAGAAGAATATCTTTCAGAAGGTCATGGAAGCAAGAAAAAAGAAGGAAAGATCCAGGATGCCCACGAAGCCATCCGTCCTTCTGATATTAATCGTCTTCCATCAGAGATCAAGGATTCCTTATCTAGAGACCAGTTCCGTCTCTATCAGTTGATCTGGAAGCGTTTTGCAGCTAGTCGTATGGCAAATGCTGTTTACGAGACTACCACCATTACCATTGGGGAAGGGGAGTATCGTTTCCATGTTTCTACTTCCAAGCTGGCTTTTGAAGGATTTATGTCCGCTTATACGGAAGCAGATGAAGAGAAAGCCGGTAAGCAGGTTACCTTGAATTCCATTGATATGGATACGAAATTATCCTTTGTGGAATTTGAGCCAAAACAGCATTTTACCCAGCCACCAGCGCATTATACCGAGGCATCTTTAGTTAAGACCTTAGAAGAACTGGGGATTGGACGACCAAGTACCTATTCTCCAACCATTACTACAATTATAGCTAGAAGATATATTACAAAAGAAAATAAGAATCTGTATATTACAGAGATCGGGGAAGTAGTTAATTCTATTATGAAAGAATCCTTCCCGACCATCGTAGATGAGCATTTTACTGCGAATATGGAATCTCTTTTAGACGGAGTTGCAGAAGGCAATGTAAATTGGAAGATGGTAGTATCTAATTTCTATCCGGACCTTGCCAAGGCAGTAGAAGATGCAGAGAAAGAATTGGAAAAAGTCACGATTGAAGATGAAGTGACAGATGTGATCTGTGAATCCTGTGGAAGAAATATGGTCATTAAATATGGACCACATGGCAAATTCCTTGCCTGCCCGGGATTTCCGGATTGTAGAAATACTCTTCCATATTATGAGAAGACCGGTGTCAGCTGTCCAAAATGCGGCAAAGATGTTGTGATCAAGAAGACAAGAAAAGGGCGTAAATTCTATGGCTGTCTGGATAACCCGGAATGTGACTTCATGAGCTGGGCAAGACCGGTAGAACAGAAGTGTCCGAAGTGTGGCAGTTATATGGTGGCAAAGG
This sequence comes from Agathobacter sp., assembly GCA_017623935.1. Lineage (GTDB taxonomy): Bacteria > Bacillota > Clostridia > Lachnospirales > Lachnospiraceae > Roseburia. The sequence continues at coordinate 17,352 of JAGAOC010000010.1, forward strand.
GCAATAAATATGCCTGCGCGGGCGAGACTTGTGGCTTTGTAATGACACCGCCAGAGAAAAATGTATCAATTTGATTCCTTTTGTTGAATTGTCAGATAAATTATGCTAGAATGACTTCTAGTAAAAGATTGAGGGGGAAGTACTGTGAGCGTACAACTTTTGGATAAAACTCGTAAAATAAATAAGCTGCTTCATAATAACAGCTCATCCAAGGTGGTCTTTAATGATATCTGTGATGTCCTGACCGGAATCTTAGAATCGGATATCCTTGTGATCAGCCGTAAAGGAAAGGTATTAGGCTCTAGTACCTGTAAAGGGGTTGACGAGATCAAAGAACTTATCGTAGATGAAGTTGGAGGGTATATTGATCCGGTATTAAATGAGCGTTTGCTTGGAATCTTATCTACGAAAGAGAATGTGAATCTGGAAACCTTAGGATTTGGGGAAGAGACCAGGAAATACAGAGCTATCATCACACCGATCGATATTGCAGGAGAACGATTAGGAACGCTGTTTGAATATCGTAGTGAGAGAGAATATGATATTGATGATATCATTCTGACAGAATATGGAACTACAGTAGTTGGTTTGGAGATGATGCGTTCTGTAAATGAAGAAAATGCAGAAGAAGAGCGAAAAGTTCAGATCGTAAGATCGGCCATCAGCACTTTGTCATTCTCAGAATTAGAAGCTATCATCCATATTTTCGAAGAGATGGATGGTACAGAAGGAATTCTGGTTGCCAGCAGGATCGCTGATCGGGTAGGGATCACCCGTTCCGTTATCGTAAATGCACTCCGCAAATTTGAAAGTGCCGGAGTTATTGAGTCTAGATCTTCCGGAATGAAAGGAACCTATATTAAGGTCATTAACAATGTAGTGTTCGAAGAACTGGAAGCCATCAAGAAAAAGAATAGATAGGATTTCCCAGGGAAGGGAATGTGACAGAAAAGGACTTATGTATCATAGGTTCTTTTTTGTTTATCAGGGAATTCCCTGGTAAACAAAAGACACTTGGGGCGTTATTTAGAAAATATAACGGATTTTGCATATTTTGTGTTTTTTTGGTGAAAAAAATCAATATCATGTAAAAAAAGTAAAAAAATGTCTTGTGTTATTTTTGAAATACACTATAATGATTATGATAGAGTTATTAGGAGAAGTGTGCGGAGGTAGAGAGTATGATTCAATCAAATGCATATGACTACGTGAATATATTGGATAAGGCGGCAGATGCCAGCTGGATCAGAGAGAATTTGATCGCTAATAATATTGCGAACGTGGATACTCCTGGATATAAGAGACAGGATTTGGAATTTGAAGAGCTTTTGAAGAATGAGCTGGGAAGATCTCAGTATATTTCTTTGGATAAGAAAGTTCGTAACGCAGATTTAAGCCAGCTTAACCCAGATGTTTTTACTGATTATGCTGGTTATTCATACCGCTTGGATGAGAATAATGTAGATATTGATGTGGAACAGGTGGAATTGGCTTCTGAACAGATTAAGTATCAGGCGCTTACTACCAGTATTTCCTCTGAATTTGAGCGGATGCAGACAGTGATCAAGTAATTGAAAGGAGCATGGTATGGGATTATTTCAGTCTTTTAACATCAGTGCGTCAGGAATGACGGCAGAACGTTTTAGAACAGATATCATTGCAGAGAATATTGCAAATGTGAATACAACAACAACAGAGAGTGGTGGACCATACCGCCGTAAGATCGTAACTTTCCAGGAGAAAGAAGTTACTTCTTTTAGTAAGATGTATACTGCTTCTAAGAATCAAGCAGTGGGCAATGGTGTTAGAGTTGCAAAAGTAACAGAAGATTATGAGACGGATTTTGTTATGGAATATGATCCGGCGAATCCAGATGCAGATGAGAATGGATATGTACATTATCCAAATGTGAATACAGTTACAGAAATGACCAACCTGATCGATGCTACAAGAGCTTATGAAGCGAATGCGACCGCATTTGAAGCCAGCAAGAGTATGGCTATGACAGGTCTGACTATAGGAAAGTAAGCAATCATAGATTTACATAATACATAATATTGATAAGGAATAGGGGTATAATTATGGATGTTTCAGCTTTGAACAGTGTGACGGCGGCTTACCGGGCGTCATATTTGCAGGAGGCTTCCCTTCTGGAAGAAACAAGTGAATCCTTTGATTCTATCTATACAGCTATGCTGAATTCATTGGATGAGACCAATGAATTACAGAAATCAGCAGAGACAGAAGAGATCAAATTTGCTTTGGGAGAATCTGAGAATACGCATGATCTTTTGATCGCTCAGGCGAAGGCAAATGTGGCTCTTCAGTATACGGTAGCGGTAAGAGATAAATTGATTGACGGATATAAAGAACTAATGCAGATGCAGATTTAATAAAGGGGTAAATCATGCCAGAACAGATTAAGAAAGTAATTGATAAGGTCGTTGAATGGTGGAAGAAATTCAGTACGAGACAACGGATCTTCATGATCAGTATTACAGCGGTCCTTATCCTTGCGCTTATTATTTTATATGCAGTGGTATCACGACCGGTAATGGTAGAACTTTATAAGGCAGAGGATGCTAAGGAAGCGGCTGAGATAAAGGAACTGTTAGATAGTGACACCAGTATTGATTATGAAATTGGAAAAGACAACCTTACATTTTCAGTAGATCAGAAAGATGAAGCTACCGCAAACATGTTGTTGGGAGCTAATGATTATCCATCTGTGTCATATGATATTAACAATGTTGTGAATGGAAGTATGACCACCACTCAGAAAGATAAAGAGATCTTATATAAGGATTATCTGGAGAAGAAATTCGCGTCGGATATTGAAATTCTTGAGAATGTGGAATCGGCAACTGTGTCGCTTACTATTCCGGATGATGATGGAACGATCCTGTCTTCTAAGGAGGAAAGTACTGCTGCTGTTATCCTTACTTTATGCGATGATATGTCCACAGAACAGGCGGCAGGGCTGGCTCAGTTTGTTGCCACACAGTTAGGAAATACCAGTACAGATAAGGTCACTATCATGGATAGTAAGAATAATGTATTGTTTGTAGGATCGAATGCAGATTCCACTGCATCTATCATCAGTTCCCAGCTTAGCTATAAGGAACAGGTAGCTGCAGGAATGAAGAATCAGGTCATTGAAATGTTCCAGAATTCTAAAGTGTATTCTACAGTCAATGTTGCCTTGCACCTGGATATGGATTTTTCCCAGAAGGAAGTGGTAGATAAGCAGTATACGGTACCGGAAGGTCAGACTAATGGTCCTACGGATTCAGAGTCTTACTATGAGAACAGTACTACGGGAGGTTCCGGCGGAGTTCCAGGAACAGATTCTAATGATGATACTACGTATGTAACAGAAGATGATGAATATACTACTTCTGATACGATTGAATATGAGAGAAAATATCTTACCGATGAGAAGGTAACTACCAGTACAGATCAGGGCGGTAATATTAATTACGAAAGTTCCACTGTTACTGTTGTTACAACTAAGACGACCGCATACTATGAAAAGACATTAAGAGAAAACGGAACACTGGATAATATTTCCTATGAGGAATATAAGACTCAGAATGGAGATAAGATATTAGTTGAGACTAACAATGAGACATTGGTACAGTCTGTAGCTACAGCAACAGGATTGCCAACAGATAATATTACAGTTCTCAGCTATGAACAGCCGGTATTCTTTGATGAAGAAGAAGAGACCAGATCTTGGAGCGATATCTTACAGATTGCCCTTACTGTGCTGATCTTTGCATTGCTTGGATTTGTGGTATTCCGTAGCACAAGATCTCAGAAAGAGCCGGAACCAGAACCAGAGCTTTCTGTTGAGGCTTTATTAGAGTCTACTGTAGAGAATGTAGAGAATCTTGAGGATATTGGTTATTCAGAGAAGTCTGAGACTAGACTTTTGATCGAAAAATTCGTAGACGAAAATCCAGACGCTGTTGCGATATTACTTCGTAACTGGCTGAATGAGGAATGGGAGTAACAAATGAGTGAGGAATATACTGGGGTTCAGAAAGCGGCTATTTTATTGATCGCTCTTGGACCGGAAAAAGCAGCGACTATTTTCCAACATTTAAAAGAAGACGAAATTGAAGAATTGACCTTGGAGATTGCAAACACCAGAAGTGTATCACCACAGGTAAAAGAGGCAGTTTTAGAAGAGTTTTATCAGGTTTGTCTTGCTCAGCAGTATATTGCCGAGGGTGGTATTGGATATGCAAAAGAACTTCTGGAGAAAGCTTTGGGAGCAGAAAAAGCACAGGGTGTTATTGCCAAGTTAACGGCATCCCTTCAGGTGCGTCCATTTGAGTTTGTGCGTAAAGCAGAACCAAGTCAGCTTCTGAACTTTATTCAGGAAGAGCATCCGCAGACAATTGCAATGATCTTGTCTTACCTGGCACCAATGCAGGCATCTATGGTATTAGGAGCACTGCCACCAGAGAAACAGGCTGATGTTGCTAAGAGAATTGCGTTAATGGATCGTACTTCTCCGGATGTTATCAAGGAAGTTGAAAGAGTATTAGAGAAGAAACTGGCTTCTCTTGTTAACCAGGATTACACCATTGTCGGTGGTGTAGACGCTATCGTTGACATCTTGAACAGTGTAGATCGTGGTACAGAGAAACATATTATGGAATCTCTCGAGATCGAAGAGCCAGAATTGGCAGATGAGATCCGTAAGAAGATGTTCGTCTTCGAGGATATCCTTCTTCTGGACGATCGTTCTATCCAGCGTGTACTTAGAGATGTTGAAAATGCAGATCTTGAGTTGGCGCTTAAGAGTACAACTGAAGAAGTTCAGAATGCGATCTTTAGAAACCTGTCAAAACGTCTTGCAGCAATGATCAAAGAAGATATGGAATTTATGGGTCCAGTACGTATGAAGGATGTTGAGGAAGCACAGCAGAAGATCGTTAGTGTTATCCGTAAACTGGAAGATGCTGCTGAAATTGTAATTTCCCGTGGTGGAGGTGACGATATCGTTGTCTAATCTTGTAAAACGCGGTTTTGTCATGAATACATCAGAAGAGAAACGCGTTATAAATTATAATCCTAGAATTGATGCTAGGCTTCGGGAATTGGAAAGAGCCCGGATCGCAGAATTAAGAGAGCAGGGAATAGAGCCGGAAGAGACCTTTTTTGAAGAAGGATTAGAGGCTGAATCTGTAGAAGACCCTTCCTTGGAAGAGATCTCTGCTCAGGCGGAAGATCTGATCAATGAAGCTCAAGCAGAAGCGAACCGGATTTTAGAAGATGCCAGAAGAGAGGCGGATCAGATTACCATATTAGCGCAGAATAAATCCCTTCGTTTAATGGAAGAACAGAAATATGTAGGATATCAGCATGGTCTGGAACAGGCAAAAGCAGAGACGGATGCCTTAAAGACTCAGTTGCAGGATGAGTATTATGAGAAGAAGGAAGAACTTCTGAAAGAATACAATGCCAGATCTGCGACTATGGAGCGGGATATTGTAGATGTGGTGATCCAAGTCTTTGAGAAAGTTTTTGGAATCCAGTTCCAGGATAAGAAAGATATTCTGTTACATTTGGTAAGAAATACCTTAATGAATGTAGAAATAGGAAAAACGTTCCGAATTCGTTTAAATGAGACAAATCGAAGATTTTTTGAGAATCATTTGGATGATATCAAGGAAAGAGTTGGTGCAGAGGTATCTGTAGAACTAGTCTTTGATGCAACTTTAGATGATTCAGAGTGCTTGATCGAGACGGATTCTGGTGTATTTGACTGCGGAATTGATATGGAGATGAATAATCTCGTGAACGATATTCGCTCTTTATGCAGTTAAAATACCGTTACATAATGGAGAAGTAGTGTGGTTAAAGAAGCAGAGAAATATCTTCAGCTTTTAGATCGTAAGTATTATAAGAGCTATGGAAAAGTGTCCACAGTAGTTGGACTTACAATTGAATCAATTGGTCCTGAAGCAAAGTTGAATGATCTGTGCCAGATTTATCTGGATAAAGATATGCAGGAATTTGTCATGGCGGAAGTGGTTGGTTTCCGGGACTCCCGCCTGATTCTAATGCCTGTAGATAGCGTAGATGGCGTTGGAGTTGGATGTATCGTAGAGAATACGGGACATCCACTATCTGTTTTGGTGGGAGATGAAGTCTTAGGTCATACCTTAGATGGAATCGGAAGACCTACAGATGGAGCAGAATTCTCCTTTAAACAAAGCTATCCTGTTGAGGCTCAGCCGCCAGATCCAATGGCTCGTAAGATCATCAGTGAGGTATTACCTCTGGGAGTAAAAGCAGTAGACGGTCTGATCACAATTGGAAAAGGTCAGCGAATCGGTGTATTTGCCGGTTCTGGTGTAGGAAAAAGTACCTTGCTTGGTATGTTCGCAAGAAATACCAAAGCTGATATTAACGTAATTGCTCTGATCGGAGAGCGAGGACGTGAGGTTCGAGAATTTATTGAACGAGATTTAGGACCGGAAGGTATGGCGAGATCGGTGGTAGTTATTGCTACTTCGGATAAGCCTGCGTTGATCCGTAACAAAGCGGCTAAGACCGCTACGGCGATCGCGGAATATTTTAGAGATCAAGGAAAGGATGTCCTTCTGATGATGGACTCTTTGACCCGTTTCTCTCAGGCACAGCGTGAGATAGGTCTGGCTTCCGGGGAACCGCCTGTGACAAGAGGATATCCTCCAAGTGTATATTCAGAGATGCCAAAACTTTTGGAACGAGCAGGTACATCGGACAAAGGTTCTATTACCGGTCTTTATACCGTCCTTGTAGATGGTGATGACTTTAATGAGCCGATCACAGATACCGCTCGAGGAATCTTAGACGGTCATATTATGTTAGATCGAAAATTAGGACATAAGAATCATTACCCTGCCATCGATATTTTGCAGAGTATCTCCCGAGTTATGAGCTCTATCGCTACAAAAGAGCATAAGGCACTGGCTGGAAAACTGAAAAATGTTCTGGCAACCTATAATGAAGCGGAAGATCTGATCAATATCGGTGCATATAAGAACGGTTCTAATCCGGAGATTGATTATGCGATCCGTAAGATCAAAGAGGTTAATCAGTTTTTATGTCAGGAAACAGAGGAAAAATTCCTGTTTGATGAAGAGATTCAGCTGTTAGAACAGGTTTTTGCGGATTAACAGGCTGTAGAAAGGGGATTTTATGGCGAAATTTAAATATCGGATGCAGAATATTTTAGATATTAAAATGAAGCTGGAATCCCAGGCGAAGATCGCTTATGGAAATGCCAATCTGCGATATTTGGAAGAACAGGAAAAACTACAGAAGATCGTTGTGAGAAAGACACATTATGACATGCGCCTAAAGGAATTGATGCAGGGCGATATCAATGTTATGGATATTAAACACGCCAGAGAAGATGTGAATAATATCAAAGTGATCATGCGCCGCCAGATGGTAGAGGTGCATAAAGCAGAAATGGCGTTGGACGAAGCGAGAAAAGCCTTGAATCAGGTTATGCAGGAAAGAAAAGGTCAGGAAAAGCTTCGTGAGAAGGCCTTTGATGAATTTAAGAAGGAAATTGCTTCTTCAGAATCAAAAGAAATTGATGAGCTGGTAAGTTATACTTACAATGCGAAATAAAGGAGATTGTTATGCCGAAAAGAAAAAAGGACGAAGAACTGAATAAGAAAGAATTGGCAGAAGAGGAAGGCGGAGAGAAACTTGGCAGTAAACTGGTCATTTTTTTCGTTTCTCTTTTGATCATTCTTATTTGGCTGGGAATTCTTGCAATCTTGATCAAGACTGACGTAGGAGGCTTTGGTTCTAACGTTTTAGCACCAGTATTAAAGGATGTTCCATATTTGAACAAGATCCTGCCGGAAGGAAGTACCGGTGTTGAGGAAGTAGTTGATACCCAGTATCCATATGATTCTATTGATGATGCCATTGAACGTATTAAGGAATTAGAACTTCAGTTAGATAGTGCTAATGCGCAGACAGAGGCGGATTCTCAGACTATCGCAAGTTTACAGGAGCAGATCACTGAGCTTTCTGTATATAAAGCAGAACAGGCAGCTTTTGAAGAATTAAAGGAAAAATTCTATGAAGAGGTTGTTTTTTCGGACGAAGCACCCGATATAGAAGAATATAAAGATTATTATGAGAGTATAGAACCGGAAAATGCAGAAGTCTTGTATAAACAGGTTGTAAAACAGATTGAGCAGTCTGAGGAAGTAGAACAATATATTAAGACTTATTCTGAAATGAAACCGAAGGAAGCCGCTGGAATCTTTGATACTATGACAGATAATTTTGGTCTGGTAGCAGAGATCTTAGAGGGAATGTCCGCAGATAAGAGAGCAGATATCTTAGAGCAGATGGATAAAGAAAATGCTGCTAAGTTAACGGCTATTATGGAGCCGGAACAATAAAAAAGCCTGCAAATTAAATTTAAATATAATTTCATAAGAAAGGAGGAAGAATTATTTGACGACAGCGAATATTTTTTCCGTTGGAAAAAATTCCAACGTGTATGGTGTGGTAGGATCAGCAGGGAAAGATCCGAAGCAGGTAGCTGAAGAAGCTGCAGAAATATTTGGTGCTGTAATGAATCAAATGTCACAAGATCTTGCTTCTATGCAGTCTGAGAGTAATGTTGTAGAAGAAGCAACGACTGTTTCTACAGATCTGGATGCAGCTAAGAGTACATATGAATATTCTTCAAGAGAGAATAGAATTGATCGAGTTGCAGAATCTGGTTCGGATGTACGGAATCAGGCGGTTGAACAGGAAGTGGAAGAATTAGCAGATGATGTGGTAGAGACAATTTCTGAGAAACTTAACATTTCAAAAGAAGTAGTATTAAATGCCATGGAAGAACTGGGAATTTCTGAAACAGATCTGCTCATGCCGGAGAAGTTAGGACAGCTGGTTATGGAACTTACAGGAGAGACAGATATCTTTAATCTTTTGACAAATTCAGATTTCCAGGCAATCTTACAGGATATTACAGGAATGGAGAAAGAAGTAGCTGCTTCTTTAGGAATGAACTTGAATCAGTTCAAAGAGGCTGTACAGGAAATGAACCAGTCCGCAGATGGAATGCAGATGTCACAGGGAACTGAAGGATCAGTTATAGTAGAAGATTTAGATCCTATGGGCTCACAGAACATGGTGCAGGGAGAAGATCAGAGATTACAGAATCTGGCTGCTGAGAATCAGGGACTTCAAGATCCTATGGTTTCTGAAAATGCAGAACAGCCGGTGGTAGTTGAAAATATTGCACAACAGAATGAGAAGTTACATCAGGATTTAACAAGTGAAGAGACCAGTGACTTAGGAATGGAAGAAATGGTTCCTGAGGAAGAAATGAAAGTTTCTGCAGAACAAGATGTAGAGAATCAGAATGGAGCTGATCAGGAAGATCTTTCAGAAGAGATGATCTCTAGAAAAATGGAACAGTCTCAGAAGAATGACAGAAGAGAAGAAGGACATTTGGAAGGAAGAAATTCTCAGTTTCATGAAGAAACCGCTGTTAATAACCAGGCTGGAGAGATTACCGGCAACGTTATAGCAGAAGAGAGTTTTTCAGAGATTTCTTACAGCAATATTGATGTAGATGATCTGATGCAGCAATTTGTAGAGAAGACCCAGATTACAGTACTGGAGAATAAGACTACAATGGATATGCAATTAAATCCAGAAAATCTTGGTAAGATCTATCTTCACATTTCTACAGAGGAAGGTAGTGTTCATGCCCAGATCATGACAACTAATGAAGTTGTGAAAGAAGCGTTAGAAGCACAGCTTGCAACTTTACGAGAGAATCTGAATCAGGCAGGTGTCAAAGTTGATTCCGTAGATGTTTCTGTTGCGACTCATGAATTTGAACAGAATTTGGAACAGAACAGTAAGAAGGAAGAAGAACAGGCAAGAATGCAGGAGGAAGTTTCTAGAACACGCAGGAATCTCAATTTGAATTCTTTAGATGAACTGGCAGGGGTTTTATCAGAAGAAGAAGTGCTTGTAGCACAGATGATGCGTGATAATGGTAATTCAGTAGATTTTACAGCGTAAAATTAAAAGGAGATTTAATATGGCAATCACAGCGTTAGTTGAAGACGGCGTTTTGAAGTATAATTATACGGATAAAGAAGCCGAGAAAAAAGCAGAGTCAACAGGATCTAATCTTGGATATGACCAGTTCTTACAGCTGTTATGTGCAGAAATGCAGTATCAGGATCCATTAGAACCAACCAGCAACACAGATTATGTAGCACAGCTGGCAACCTTCTCTCAGTTAGAGGCAACTCTGGGAATGCAGGCAACAGAAGAGAATTCTATGGCGAATAGCCTTGTGGGCAAACAGGTTATTTTGAAGGTGGAAAGTGAGACTACTGGTAAGACCACTTATGTAGAAGGAAAAGTTGATTACGTCATGTATGAGAATGGAGAGACTTATCTTTCTGTAAATGATGGATTATATTCTCTTGATACATTAGATACAGTGGCTGATCCGGATTACTACGAAGCAGCAGCTCTTGCGAATACTTTTAGCAGCATGATGAGCGTGCTTCCAGGTGTAGATTACATAACTACAGCTTATGAAGGTGCAGTTCAGGAAGTTCGTGATATGTATGATAATATGACTTCATACCAGCAGGGATTTATCAGCGAGGAAGATCTGACTACTTTATCAAACATTGAAGCACGTCTTGCGGAATTAAAGAAAGCAGAAGATGCAGCAGGAGAATCTGCTGATGGAGAAGGGGAGACTTCAGAAGATTCAGGAGAAGTCGAAACAGTATAATGAAAATGAGAGGATGAGAAGGAGGTTCGATATATTATGAACAATATTGCGAATCAGTTTACCACCATAGAGCAGGTAACAGACCAATATTTGCGTCAAAATAATATCCAGAATTCTTCGGCGTCCACAGATGGTGTATCCTTTGAAGAAATACTTTCTGATAAGATTACCGGAGAATCGGAACTGAAATTTTCCAAACATGCATCCATGCGGTTGGATAGTAGGAATATTGCTTTAACTCCAAATCAGAATATGAGATTGGAAAATGGCGTGAAACAGGCGTCTGAAAAGGGAATTAAAGAATCTTTAGTGTTGGTAGATTCTTTAGCATTTATTGTGAATGTTCCAAATAAGACTGTTGTAACAGCAATGGATCAGAAGGAAACAAACAGTAATATATTTACAAATATTGACGGAGCGGTAATTATGTAAGCTGGACCTTAATGGAAGCTTTAGTTCCCGACTGACAGAAGGAACTGATGATAGCCCGTCGGAAATTAGGAGGTCAATTGAATTATGATGAGATCAATGTACTCTGCTGTGTCAGGTCTTAAGACACATCAGACAAGAATGGACGTTATTGGTAACAATATTGCAAACGTTAATACAGAGGCATTTAAGGCTTCTGATGTACGTTTCAGCGAGATTATGTATCAGACTATTTCCAGCGCTTCCGGTGGAAGTGGAGTAAATGGAATCGGTGGTGTGAATGCAAAACAGATCGGTCTTGGTGTTTCTACAGCATCTACCTCTATCAGTATCATATCTGCTGGTGCAGCTGAGACTACAGGTAACCCATTTGACTTAAAGTTATCTGACAGCCAGACAACAAACTTCTTTATCGTAAGTGATGGAACCAATACAATGTTTACAAGAGCTGGTTCTTTCTATGTAGATGGTAATGGATATCTTTGTATGAGCTCTACCGGATACAAATTAATGGGATGGCAGGTAGATCCTGATACTGGAGAGATCAGAAAAGATACCGTATCTGCTTTACAGGTAATGTCTGCTGCAAACCAGACTTCAGCACCAGAATCTACTACTTTAGCATATGCATCTGGTGTATTAGATAAGAATGATGCAGATGTACAGAGTGATGCGGGATATGTAATGACCGTAGGAATCTATGATAAACTTGGATATTCTTACACTGCAAAATTTGCAGTGAAACCTAATGAAAATGGAGAAGAAGGACAGTACACTGTAGAGTTAACTGACCTTATGGATTCCAATGGTGTATCTGTGATCAAAGATCCTACAGATGAAACAGGAGAGACTTATCTGATCGATCCTGCAACCTTATTCGGAGCAGTTGCAGAAGATGGAACAGGAACAGGAAAGGAATCCTTGATCTTTGATACAAACAAGGGTACTTTCATCTCTATTGGTTCTGATGAGGAGAATACAGAAACTGTTACCTTAAGATTATCTACTATCACAACTAATACCGTAGATGCAAACACAGGTGAGAATGGAAGTAATTTCAGCGATGTAGAGATCGACTTTACTCGTTGTATGAATTACAACAATGGCGGAACTTCTTCTATGAAGATGCTTCGTGGTAATACAGACGGTGATGGAACCGGTAAGAAATTAGGAGCTTTAACAGGTCTGACAGTTGACAGCAGCGGAAAGATCTATGGTTCTTATGATAATGGTAATACAGTTCTTCTGTGCCAGGTAGCAGCTGCTCAGTTTGCAAATGCATCCGGTCTTGAAAAAGTAGGAGATAACTGTTATCAGACAACTCTGAACTCTGGAGAATTCGACGGAATCGGTATAGATATTACAGCAGACGGAAGTACCATGTCTACTGGAGAACTGGAAATGTCCAACGTAGACTTATCCGCAGAATTTACAGATATGATCGTAACACAGCGTGGTTTCCAGGCTAACTCCCGTGTAATCACAGTTTCTGATACATTATTAGAAGAATTGATCAACCTTAAGAGATAATTGAACTGAAAGTAATATGAGATAATGCTAAAGATTGGCGTAAGATTTCCCATTTTACGCCAATCTATTTTTCTGTTGCAGACCATGAAAAAGAGGTTTGGCAGATGTTTCCCTATTCTTCGCGGTTATTTTACATAAAACTTATTTTTTTTTATTTTTTATACAAAAGAAAGTAGACAAGCAAGGGAAAGTTTAGTAAAATCATATGTAGGGAATTTTGTGTATTCTGTGTCGTAGTAGATTGTAGGCTTCATGGAATATATGAGAATTGAACTAAAATATATTAATTGGAAGGTGTTTGTTGTGGATATAGCTACACTTGGCGGCTTATTAATAGGCGCAGTAATGGTTGTTGTAGGTATTCTTACCAGTGGTGGAGTATCTGCATTTGATAACTTCTTGGATTTGCCATCCGTATTTATTACGATTGGTGGTTCTATGAGTAGTGTTATGACATCTCATAAGATGTCAGATTTTTTGTCAGGCTTGAAGTCTGCATCACTACCATTTAAGAATAAGGTTATGGATCCGGGGATTACGATCAAGGCAGTTATTGATCTGTCCAATGTAGGACGTAAGGAAGGTCTTCTTGCCTTGGAAGAAGCGGCCAATAATATTGAAGATGAATTCATGAAGAAGGGCATTATGCTGGTAGTAGATGGAACAGATCCGGAACTGGTAAGAGCTATTCTTGAGACAGATCTGATGTGTCTGGAAGACAGACATAAGTCTACCATCGGTTTCTGGGAGAAATGGGCAGAACAGGGACCTGCATGGGGAATGATCGGTACACTGATTGGTCTGGTTAATATGTTAAAGAACTTGACTGATTCTTCTGCCATCGGACCTAATATGGCGGTTGCGTTGTTAACAACATTGTACGGTTCTTTGATCGCGAACTGGCTCTGTACACCATTTGCCAATAAATTAAAAACAAACAATGATCTTGAAGTTGTGATTCGTCAGATTACCATCGAAGGTCTGTTATCTATTCAGGCTGGAGAGAATCCACGAGTTATTGAAGAGAAACTGAAATCATTCCTGTCACCAACAGCTCGTGAGGGCGTGGGCTCTAAAACAGGTGGAGGAGAGGAGTAAGGTCTATGCAAAGAAAACCAGAAGAGCCGCCGAAAGGCGCGGCGCCATGGATGTCAACCTTTTCCGATCTGATGAACTTGTTACTTTGCTTCTTCGTATTACTGTTCTCTATGTCAACGGTTAATGAAGAAAAATTCCAGAAGGTCATTGCTTCTCTACAGAGTAGTATGAGTATTCTCCCGGCTGGGGGAGCCAGTATTGGAGAAGGAGAGATGATCTCTGCGGGAGTCAGGCAGTTAGAATTTTTGGATTCCTATTATAATGAGATTGCCAATTCTGAATCAGATGAGGATACAGATAAGACAGGTTCGAATTCTGTTTTAGAAGCTTATAAGGAAGAGGCCTTAAGTGAATCGGAGGAAATGGCAGAGAAGATAGAAGACGCATTACAGCAGAGTGGTATGCAGGATGCTATTGATGTGGATTTTAATGAGGAATATGTACGCTTAAGTCTGAGTGGTGCGATCTTGTTTCAGTCAGGAAAAGCAGAAGTGATATCTGAGGCGGAACCGATCATTGATAAAGTTGGATATCTGATACAGGATTTTGATAATAATCTGATCGAAGTAGAAGGACATACGGATAATGTACCAATGACTTCGAAGACTTATGAAGATAATGATGTATTGTCTATGTATAGAGCTTTGAATGTGGCGAATATGCTTAGGGAGAAGACGGATCTGAATCCAGCTTATATCAAATCTTCCGGAAGAGGGGAATATGCACCGGTTGCAGATAATTCCACAGCAGAAGGAAGAGCGAAGAACAGGCGAGTAGAGATTAAAGTCTATAATTCCTACTATTCAAATGTACAATAAGGAACGGAAGGGTTAGTAATATGAAGAAGAATTTAATGTCAGTTGTTATTTTAGCGTTGGTATTAGCAAATTTTGTATTGACAGGACTGCTGGTGTTTACTATTATACCAGAGACAAGAAATGCCAATAAGATGATTGAAGCTGTATGTGCAGCCATCGATCTGGAGTTAAGTAGTGGGGTTACTACAGGAACTTCTAATATTCCGATTGATCAGATTGAGACATTCCAGATCAATGAAGGAGAGCCTATGACTATGAATCTTGCTTCTGATGATGGTAAGAATCATTATGTGGTAGTAAGTATTGCGCTTTCTATGAATATCAAGAGTGATGGCTATAAAGAGTATGGCGGAGCTACCGGTCTTCAGGCAAAAGAAGCGATTATTAAGAATAACATTAATACCATTGTCCGGAAATACACCAAGACTGAGTTTGATGAGAATATGTCTCAGGTTCAGAATGCGATCCTGGCAGATATGCAGTCTCTCTTTGGCTCTGACTTTGTAGTAGGTGTAAACTTCGCAGAAGTTCAGACTGAGTAGTCTTTTCGGCAAGATTAAGGTAAAGAAAAGTGTTTGTAGGTGGTGATTGATAGATGGGTGATGTTTTATCTCAAAATGAGATAGACAATTTGTTACAGGCCTTAAGCAGCGGAGAGTTAGACGTAGAAGGAATAAAAGAACAAGATGAGAAACAGGTTAAAGATTACGATTTCGCCCGTCCATCTAAGTTTTCAAAAGAACATTTACGTACTCTGGAAATTATTTTTGAGAATTACGGAAGACTTTTATCCACGAACCTTCCAGTTTATCTGCGTAAGAATGTGCAGGTAGAAGTTATGAACTCGGAAGCGGTTACATATGCGGAGTTTAGTAATGCGCTTTCAAACCCGGTATTATTGGGAATTATTGATTTTGAACCTCTTCAGGGAAATATCATTCTGGAAATGGCTTCTAACTTAGGATATGCCATTGTGGATAGAATGTTAGGAGGAAGAGGAGAATCTTTAGAGAAAGTTCGAGAATTTTCGGAAATAGAGCGTTTGATCATAGAACGTATCTTTGTTGTTTGTGTGAATTTGATGTCAGAACCTTGGAAGAACGTATTAGAGATTCAACCAAGATTAGAGAGAATTGAGACCAATTCTCAGTTCGCACAGATCATATCTCCAAGTGAAATGATCGCGATCGTTACGATCAATATCAAGATCGGAGATGTAGAAGGACTTATAAATGTCTGTCTTCCATATTTGACTTTGGAAGATGTAATTGATAAATTGAATACGAAATATTGGTATTCAAATTTGAAGAACAAGGATGAGACAGATTATTCTGATACCATTGAATATATGATTCAGAGAGCGAAGATCCCAGTTAAAGCAGTGCTTGGTAACAGTGTGCTTTCAGTTAATGATTTTGCGGCTTTACAGCCGGGAGATATCATTCGTTTGGATCGTAAGGTAGAAGATGAACTGGATATTTATGTTGGTAATATTCGTAAATTTACTGCATTACCTGGTTCTTCGGAGGATAAATATGCAGTAAGGATTACTTCGGTAATTAGAGAGGAGCAGTAAAGTATGGACGGAGTTTTATCCCAAGAGGAAATTAACGCGTTGTTGAACCCTTCGGATGAAGGCGCTAATGGAGCGGGTGAAGAACTTTTAACAGAATCAGAAAAAGACGCCATTGGTGAAATTGGAAATATAAGCATGGGGACAGCTGCAACGACCCTGTTTTCTCTGGTTAACCGTAAGGTAGAGATTTCAACTCCTGTGGTTTCTTATGGAACATGGGATGATATTGTTAAGAATTATGAACGTCCTTGTGTTTTTATCAGAATTGCATATACTGTTGGTTTGAACGGAAGCAATATTCTGGTATTACGTGAGAATGATGTTAAGATCATTACAGACCTGATGATGGGTGGAGATGGTTTAAATACAGAGGATACTGAACTTGGCGAATTGCATTTAAGTGCGATCAGTGAAGCTATGAATCAGATGATGGGATCTTCTGCAACATCTCTGTCTTCTATGTTGAACAAGACGATCGATATCAGTCCACCAATCGCAGACTTGATCGATCTGAAACAGAATATTGACGAGGGTGAGATCGCACAGTTCTTAACAGGACGTTTTGTAAAGGTTTCATTCCGTATGGAAATTGGTGATCTGGTAGATAGTGAGATCATGCAGCTTTACCCTGTATCCTTTGCAAAAGAAATGTGTGAAGGCGTATCTTATACTATGGAAGCAGAGGCTAATAGTATCGTAGAGCCTAAGAAAGAGAGCGCTCCTGCAGCTGCACCACAGCAGGCAGCAAGTCAGGCAGCACCACAACAGGCACCACAGGCTGCTCCACAGCAGATGGATCCACAGATGATGAATCAGGGAATGGGACAGCCAATGATGAATCAAGGATATGGCCAGCCAATGATGGGACAGCCAATGATGAATCAGGGATATGCACAGCCAATGATGGGACAGCCAATGATGGGACAGCCAGTAAATGTTCAGCCGGCTCAGTTCCAGGCTTTCAATGGCAATGGGGCAATGAACTATCAGCCTGAGAATATCGATCTGATCATGGATGTACCTTTGGAAGTTACTGTTGAGTTAGGCAGAACTACCAAATCTATCTCAGATATTCTTGATTTTGGACCTGGTAAGATTATTGAATTAAATAAGATTGCCGGAGAACCAATTGATGTATTAGTTAATGGTAAGTATGTGGCAAAAGGAGAAGTAGTAGTCATCGAAGAAAGTTTCGGTGTCAGAATCACAGAGATCGTATCTCCTGGCCGCCCAATAGTATAGGAAGGTTATATGCTTTTATCATCTTCATTAGAGAACTTTCTGCAGCTAATAGGTGCACTTTTGATATTTGCATTTGTTTTGCTGGTTACCTATCTTGTAACCAAATGGATGGGTGGATTTCAGAATACTCGAACTAACAATAAGAACTTAAAAGTGATTGAAACGATTTCAGTAGGACCAAATAAAATGATCTCCCTGATTCAATCAGGGGAGGTCTTTCTGGTGGTCTCCATCGGGAAAGAAGAAGTTCATTTATTGGCGCAACTTACGAGAGAGCAGCTTACAGACTTTTCATTTGAAGAGACTGCGGCGGGAAATACGTTTTCTCAGGAATCATTTCAAGAGATTTTTACAAAGCTGAAAGAGAAATTACCAAAGAAGCAGGGTTAAGATGAGTAAAGGAAAACGCTTTTACTGCACAGCATCGTTTCTGTTTGCCTGTGCAGTTCTTATTTTTACACTATTTACATATTCAGGAAAGTCAGTAGAGGCCTATGCGGCAGATATTGATACAAGCGGTGTATCGGATATCGATACCAGTGGTCTTACAGATGTGAAAGATCCAGACAGCAGTGAAAGTGATGATGCGAATTATCGAACAGACGATTCTGACGGACTTTCCATTATATATAATAACGATTCCGGCAGTGTAACAACTACGGTTCGTATGTTTTTAGTATTGACAATTTTATCGTTGGCACCATCGCTTTTGATCATGCTGACGTCTTTTACCAGGATTATTATTGTTCTTCACTTTGTCAGAACAGCCATTGGTACCCAGTCATCACCACCGAACCAGGTATTGATTGGACTGGCTTTGTTTTTGACATTTTTTATTATGTGGCCAACTTTTGAAGAGATCAATACTACCGCGATCCAGCCTTTTGAAGCAGGGGAGATTACCCAGGAAGAGGCTTTTGCAGCGGCAGAGATTCCACTTCGAGAGTTCATGTATGGAGAAACTCAGGAGAAAGACTTGAAAGTGTTTGTAGACATCTCTGGGGAGACTTATGAATCCTATGATGATGTTCCATTTACTACGCTGGTTCCAGCCTTTATCTTAAGCGAGTTAAGAACCGCTTTTATTATGGGCTTTTTAATATATATTCCATTTATCGTAATCGATATGGTCGTATCTTCGGTACTTATGTCAATGGGTATGATGATGCTGCCCCCGACGACGATCTCGTTGCCCTTTAAGATATTACTCTTTATATTGGCAGATGGATGGAACCTGATCGTGGAGTCAGTTGTACAAACGTTTATGTGACGAGGTAAGTTTTATGATTACAGAAGAAGCAGTTTTGGACATTGCAACAGACGCTATTTACACCATTATCATTACAGCAGCACCATTACTTTTGGTTTCTCTGATCGTTGGTTTGATCATCAGTATTTTTCAGACGGTTACATCCATTCAGGAGCAGACACTTACTTTTGTGCCAAAGATCTTATGTGTTTTTGCGGTAATGATCCTTTGTGGTTCCTGGATGTTGAACAATATGAAGGATTTTATGGTAGAATTGTGGTCTAACTTCAGTTATTATCTGAGTATGGGATAAATATGTTGGAATTTAGCTTTACAGTAGAAAATTTTGAATACTGGCTGTTGATTTTAGTCAGGATCTCAGCCTTTTTTGTTTCAGCACCATTGTTTAGTGAGAAAGCAATTCCGAACAAGGTAAAGATAGGGTTAGCTGCCTGTATTACCATTCTTTTATATGGAGTGGTAGACAGACCCGTTTTGGAATATGAGACCGTAGTTGGGTACGCAATAATTTTAGTGAAAGAGGGAATTACAGGGTTGCTCATTGGATTTGCTGCAAGTATCTGTAATTCTATTGTTTTGTTTGCAGGTAATATCATTGATATGGACATTGGTCTGTCCATGGCAAGTGAATTTAATCCTGATATGAATACCCAGATCACGATCTCAGGAAATCTCTACTATTATGTGATTTTCTTGTTGCTGATCATTTCGGATATGCATTTGTATATTTTAAGGGCGTTGTGCGATTCCTACCAGGTGGTTCCGATCAATGGAGTCGCTTTTCAGTGGGATCACCTTTTGAATACTATGGTGCGTTTTATGGGAGATCTGTTTACGATCGGTTTTCGTATTTTTCTTCCGTATTTTGCCTGTATTATGATCTTAAACTGTATTCTGGGAATTATGGCAAAGGTAGCGCCTCAGATGAATATGTTTTCAATCGGTATGCAGCTAAAAGTCTTAGTTGGTCTGGTTGTAATGCTGTTAGTAGTATTCCTGTTCCCAAGAGTGGCAGAGTACATTTATGATGAGATTCGATTAATGGTGGTGTTAATTATTGAAGGACTTTATGAACCATGAAATTGAATATAAATTAAAAATACGTTATAATTTACAGTGGTTTGCTGAAGGGGAAGGCGGAGAGAAGACAGAACCTGCTACCCAGAAGAAATTAAAAGATGCCAGAGATGACGGTAAGGTAGCAAAAAGTAAGGACATTGGCGATGCAGTAAGTCTTTTTGTGTTGTTTCTCGTGCTTAAGATCTTTATGTCTTTTCTTGGAGAGAATATGGTAGGAATCTATACCTATGTTTTTTCCAGACTGGATGATTTTGTGAACCTGAATCCGAAGGGGCTGGAAGTGTCCATTGCGTCAGGTTTTATATCAGATATCCTTGTGAAGATCATTATCATGGTAATTCCATTTTTTCTCTTTGGTTTTGTTATTGCATTTCTGGTGGGAGTCATTCAGGTTGGATGGAATATTTCTGCAAAACCTATGGAGCCGAAGCTGTCAAAATTTAATCCAATTAACGGATTTAAAAGAATTTTTTCAAAAGATTCAATTTTTGAATTAATTAAAGCAATTATAAAAATTGGTTTGATTATATATATTTCTTATACTTCCATTGTGGATCAGGCAAACAACCTTTTCATTTTATATGATATTTCCTTAAATCAGGCAGTGGCTTTGGTAGGAGACATTATCCTGAATGTGGGAATGAAGATCAGTGCAGTCTATCTAGTAGTTGGTGCGGTGGATCTGTTTTACCAGAAGCACAAATTTAAAGAAGACATGAAGATGACCAAGCAGGAAGTAAAAGACGAATATAAAAATACGGAAGGTGATCCTCAGATCAAAGGAAAGATCCGTAGAAGAATGCAGGAATCCTCTCAGCGTCGTATGATGCAGGATGTTCCTAAGGCGGATGTGGTCATTACTAACCCGACCCATTTTGCTGTTGCTCTGCAATATGATGCCCAAGTCAGTACGGCTCCGATCGTTCTGGCAAAAGGTGAAGATTACCTGGCTATGAAGATCAAAGAGATCGCCAGAGAGAACCAGGTAGAGATCGTTGAGAATAAACCTCTGGCAAGAATGTTATATCATAATGTGGATATTGGCGCCGAGATTCCGCCGGAACTGTATCAGGCAGTCGCGGAAGTATTGGCAGCTGTATATAGAATCAAACATCCAAATGGATAAAAGTAGGATAGAAAGGAGGAAATGAATATGCTGAAGAAAGCGGACGTCGGAGTAGGTGTATATTTATTAGCAGCAAT
Organism: Agathobacter sp.; assembly: GCA_017623935.1. Taxonomy (GTDB): domain Bacteria; phylum Bacillota; class Clostridia; order Lachnospirales; family Lachnospiraceae; genus Roseburia. Next base: position 38,408 of record JAGAOC010000010.1, read on the forward strand.
TGTTTTCTTCATTATACCAATTCCTTCTATACTCCTTGACGTAATGTTGGCAATCAATATTTCTCTTGCCCTCATTATTTTGTTCAACGTTTTATTTGTAAAAGAAGTTCTGGATATGTCTTTCTTCCCAACATTACTGTTGTTCACGACTATTTTCAGAATTGCATTGAACGTATCTTCCACACGACTTATCCTTTCAACCGGAGATCCAGGTAACGTTGTTGCTACCTTCGGTGAATTCGTAGGTGGTGGAGATCTGGTAATCGGAACTATTGTATTCGTTATTTTGATCTTGATCCAGTTCATGGTAATCAATAAAGGTTCCGAACGAATTTCAGAAGTAACTGCTCGATTTACACTGGATGCTATGCCTGGTAAACAGATGGCCATCGATGCAGACTTAAATACTGGGGCTATCACAGACCAGCAGGCAAAAGAGCGTCGTGACAAGATCCAAAAGGAAGCAAGTTTCTTTGGTTCCATGGATGGTGCGACAAAGTACGTTAAGGGAGATGCAACAGCAGGTCTGATCATTACCGTCATCAACTTAGTTGGTGGTACTATCATGGGTATCATGTATCAGGATATGGAATTTGCTGATGCTATCATGAAGTATGGTATCCTTACCATCGGTGATGGTCTGGTATCCCAGATCCCTTCTTTATGTATTTCTCTTGCTACCGGTATCCTGGTAACAAAAGGATCTAATGAGGCAGACTTTAGTGGAATCCTTATCAAACAGCTCTTTGGTATTCCACAGGTACTTATGATCGTAGGTATCGTTCTGATCTTCCTTGGATTCTTTACTCCATTACAGACATGGTTATTCTTAGGTCTGGGTGTGATCTTTATTATTGCATCCCGAGGAATCGGCAAGGAAATGGAAGTGGAGCATATAGAGGAAGAAGTCGCCCAAAGCGAGTCAGACGCGGAAGAAATACGAAAGCCCGAGAACGTGGTTTCCCTGCTTCAGGTAGATCCGATCGAGCTGGAATTTGGTTATGGTATCATTCCGCTTGCCGACGTAAACCAAGGTGGAGACTTACTTGATCGAGTTGTCATGATCAGACGTCAGATAGCTCTTGAATTAGGTACGGTAGTTCCAATTATCCGATTAAGAGATAATATTCAGTTGAACCCGAACCAGTATATTATTAAGATTAAAGGTATCCAGGTAACAGAAGGTGAAGTATTGTTTGATCACTACATGGCAATGAATCCTGGATTTGTAGAAGAGGAGATCACAGGTATCCCGACTTTTGAACCATCTTTCCATCTGCCTGCACTTTGGATCACAGAGTCACAGAGAGAAAGAGCAGAAAGTCTTGGCTATACAGTAGTAGATCCACCTTCTATCATTGCAACTCATCTGACCGAAGTGATCAGAGAGCACATAGCAGAACTGTTGACAAGACAGGATGTACAGGGATTGGTAAACAACTTAAAAGAGTCCAATCCGGTATTGGTGGACGAACTTATACCAAAATTGCTTGGTCTTGGTGAAGTCCAGAAAGTATTACAGAATTTACTGCAGGAGGGCATCTCTATTCGAGATCTGCTTACTATTTTTGAAACGTTGGCGGATCATGCACAAGCAACCAGAGATACAGATGTCTTAACTGAGTATGTAAGACAGAGCTTAAAACGTGCTATCTCCAACCGGTTCTTCCCACCAAATGAGACCACCAGCGTGGTTACACTTGATCCGAAGGTAGAACAGGAGATCATGTCCTCTGTAAAACAGACAGAGCAGGGAGCATACCTGACCTTAGATCCAGAGAAGACAAAGGCAATTATGGGTTCTGTTGAGACAGAAATAGGAAAACTGGAGAGTCTGGGCAAGAGTCCTATCATTATTACCTCTCCAATTGTTAGAATGTACTTTAAGAAGCTGACAGAAGATTATTATAGGGATTTGATCGTCATATCATATAATGAGGTTGAATCTAATATCGAACTCCAATCAGTAGGGATGGTGACAGCATAAATGACGATAAATAAATTTCAGGGAAAAACGAAAGAAGAAGCAATTGAAAAAGCCAAGATCGAGTTTGGACCTAATGCGGTGATCATGAATGTAAAAGAAGTTAAACCGAAGGGATTTTTTAGTATTTTTAAATCCACTACATACGAAGTGACTGCAGCAATGGAAGAGAAGGAGAGATTCTCCAGTGCTTCTCAGTTTACAGGATTGCAGTCTCAGGGGATGCAGAATACAACAGGAACTTTAAATACGTCGACAACCGGTGTTCGGGACAGTATTAATTATGCGGCAGATGAACAGATCACACTGCCTGTACAGGAACCTGTTCCGGAACCAAAACCAGCTTTTACTCCGGAAATCAAGAAGATGAAAAATATTTTACCAAAAGAAGAAGAACGTTATTCCTCCAGTGGCAAAAAGATCGAAGAGAGACTGGATACTCTTTCCAATATGTTAGAGGAAAGATTAGGCGTTGCCCAGAAAGAAAAAGAAGAAGAGAATGCAGCTTCCAGAAAACAAAGCTCAGAAGAATTGCATTTTATCAGGATCCTTTATAATACTTTGATCACAAATGAAGTAAATGAGAAATATGTAAATGAGATCTTAAGTGAAATGGAACGTTTTATGCGTCCAGGAAACAACGTAGATGTGATCTTATCTAATGTATATCAGAAACTCATTCTTCGTTTTGGAGAACCGAATATTATTTCCATGGAAGGAAATAAGCCTAAGGTTATCTTTTTTGTTGGACCAACAGGTGTTGGTAAGACCACAAGTATTGCTAAGATCGCGTCAAAATACAAAGTAGATGAAAATAAAAAAGTTGCATTTATTACAGCGGATACATATAGGATCGCTGCAACAGAGCAGCTTCGCGTGTATGCCAATATTTTGGATGCACCAATTTCCATCGTCTATAAGGCAGATGAGTTAAATGACGCTGTTGCGAGATTGTCAGAGTATGACCTTATTTTTGTAGATACTGCTGGATTTTCTCATAAGAATACAGCCCAGAAGGAAGATATCAAAAATCTTATCCATGGCTTAGATTCTGAATATGAAAGCGAAGTCTATCTTGTGTTAAGCGCCACTACAAAATATAACGATCTGAAAGATATTGTAGATATGTATCATGAAATTTCGGATTATAAACTGATCTTCACGAAATTAGATGAGACATCCTGCTATGGTAATATCTTGAACATTAAATTATATGCAGGTGCAGATCTTTCATATGTAACCACAGGACAGAATGTGCCAGATGATCTTGAAGTATTTGATACACAGAAAATTGTGAAGCAGCTTTTAGGAGGCAAATAATATATGGATCAGGCACAACAGCTTAGAAATGTAATAAAGCAGAAGAATCAGGAACCTTCCAAGAACGCCCGGGTCATTACCGTGACTAGTGGTAAGGGTGGTGTTGGAAAGTCCAATATTTCTGTTAATCTTGCCGTTCAGCTTACCAAAATGGGCAAAAAAGTCATTATCTTTGACGCTGATTTTGGGTTGGCAAACGTAGAAGTTATGTTTGGTATGCTTCCTAAATATAATTTATCAGATCTGATCTATCAGAGAAAGACCATTCGGGATATCATTACACCGGGGCCTATGGGAATTGGCTTTATTTCCGGTGGATCAGGAATCCTTTCTTTGAATAATCTTTATCGTGAACAAATTTTGTACATGGTAAAATGTATTGAGGAATTGAATGATCTGGCAGATTTTATTATAATAGATACAGGGGCAGGAATTTCTGATCAGGTTATGGAGTTTGTAGTCGCAAGCCCGGAAGTGCTTCTAGTGACTACGATTGAACCAAGTTCTTTGACAGATGCCTATTCTTTATTGAAAGCCTTGTATCGTTATCCGGGATTTACTCCGGAAGGAACTTCGATCCATGTACTTTCCAACAAAGTTTTCTCAGTAGAAGAAGGAAAAGCAGTATATGAGAAAATCAATTCAGTAGTACAGCAGTTTCTTAATGGAAGTCTGGATTATATAGGAATGATACCAAGTGATACAGAATTGGAGAAATCCGTTCGCCAACAGAAAATAGTTTCCATTCAGTCACCAAATTCCCGTTCTGCAAAGGCTTTTGCAGAGCTGGCAGAGAAACTTGTGGACGGAAATTATGGCGAATCGAAGGCTAAATGGGGAATCTCAGAAATCTTTTCCAGATTTTTGACAAAGCTAGGAGAAAAGAAATGAATTTTTCAGATGTAATTAAAATGGGAGATAAGATCGACATTCACTTGTCAGAGAAGGATATGTGGAATAGTCATGAGGGTATCGCACAGAAACTCTATAAGAGCAGTGTTTATGATGTGGTTTCTGACGAGGCTGTGCAGATTACTATGCCGATGGATGGAACAAGGATCATCCTTTTCGATGCAGGAATGAGTTTTTCCATGATCTTCTATACCAAGAAAGGTCTATATAGTGGAGAAGGTGTGGTGCAGAACCGTTTTAAAGAGGGATCAAATTATGTTTTGACGGTTTTGGCGAAATCTCCTTTAAAAAAATTCCAGAGAAGAGAGTTTTTCCGAATCAATAAAATGATCGATCTGGATTATTTTCATATATCAGATGAAGTGGCAGCGTTGCCAACCACAGAAGAGTTATTTGTGATCACTCATAATCCGGATAATCACTATGAGAAATACAATGCGACTATTCTCGATATCAGTGGTGGTGGAATTCGTTTTACAACTACAGAACAATTAGAGACGGACAGTTATATCTTAAGTGTGTTTGAACTGATGAATGATCGTTATGATAACAAGTTCTATCTGGTTACCCAGATCATTGAGTCCACACCGGTGAAGGGGAATTCGGAACACTTTATGAATCGGGCAAAATTTGTACTAAAGAATTTAAAAGATCGTGAAGCAATTGTCAGATATATTTTCGAAGAGGAGCGCCAAATGCGCAAGAAAGAGATCGGGTGAGAAATATGAAGAAAAACATTTTGGTAGTTGATGACTCTGCACTCATGAGAAGGGTTCTTTGTGATATAATCAATTCAGATGATGATTTTCAGGCAGTTGATTACTGCAGGGATGGCCTTGAGGCTTATGAGAAATTAAAGACTACTTCTTATGATGGAGTAATTCTTGATGTAAATATGCCTCGAATGGATGGTCTTCAATTATTAGAACGTTTACAACAGGAAAGAATCAAAGCCAATGTTATTATGGTAAGTACGCTGACAACAAAGGATGCGGAAGTTACCTTGCTCGCTCTGGAAAGAGGAGCCATTGATTTCGTGACTAAGCCTGGTAATATTGTAGAAGCCAAAGGGGATGACTTTAGAAAACAGCTCCTGGGAGTTTTATCAGCGGTTCTTCGTACCAGAAAGATTGTGGCAGAGAAGAAATCTGTGACAGCATCTCAGGCTCCGAAGCTTCTTACAAAAAGACTTAAGGCTACAGGAAGCAACAAGATCGTTGCACTGGCTTGTTCTACAGGTGGTCCGAAAGCGCTTCAACAAGTGATTCCTTTTCTTCCGAAGAACATGGATGCTCCAATGGTTCTGGTTCAGCATATGCCGGTGGGATTTACAAAGACCATGGCAGACAGACTGAACGATACCAGTGAGATTTCTGTGAAAGAAGCACAGGAAGGTGATGTATTACAGAAGGGTGTTGTATACATCGCACCAGGGGGAAAGCACATGGAGATCAAGAAGAATCCTGATGGCAGTCATAAGGTGGTATTAAATGATTCACCAGCCATTGGAGGTTTGAAACCTTGTGCAAATATAATGTATGATTCTTTAATCAGTTGTGGGTATGATGAAGTCGTTTGTGTTGTTTTAACAGGAATGGGTGCAGACGGAACCAATGGTATCTTGAACCTTGGGGAGAAGAAACCGATTCATGTTATTGCACAGAATGCCGAGACCTGTGTTGTGTATGGTATGCCGAAAACCATTGCGGAAGCAGGCGTCGTGGACGAAGTAGTGCCGCTTAATGACGTTGCCAGAACAATAATAAAGAATGTGGGGGTAAGATAAGATGGACGTTAGTCAATATCTTGAGATTTTTATTGATGAAAGTAGTGAGCATTTACAGAACTTAAGTGATTGTATCATGACTCTGGAGACAGAACCGGATAACAAAGATACGATCAATGAAGTATTCCGTGCAGCCCATTCCTTAAAAGTTATGGCTGGTACCATGGGATTTAAGAGAATGCAGCATTTGACTCACGATATGGAGAACGTATTCCAGGAAGTTCGTGGGGAGAAGATCAAAGTCGATAGCAGCATGATCGATCTTTTATTTGAATGTCTGGATGCACTTGATGGATATTTAAATAACATCAAGGAAAGTTCTGATGAAGGAACGAATGACAATGAAGCAATTATTAAGGAATTAAATGATTTCATTGCGAAAGCTAATGGACAGGAAGTTGCACCAAAAGAAAAAGGTTCTGCTGAAAAACCAGCAAAAGCAGCTGGAAGCGAATTTGAAGCAAAATATGAAGATATCGATCCAACAGATACTGAGCAGAAGAGAATCGCTGAGGCTCAGGAAGCTGGTGGCAAGATCTATGGAGTAACTGTTTATGTACAGAAAGACTGTTTATTAAAAGCAGCTCGTGCATTCTTAGTATTCCGTGCAGTAGAAGAGATCGGTCAGATCGTTGTATATCGTCCAAGTTCACAGGATATTGAAGATGAAAAATTCGATCTGGATTTCAGCTTTATCATGTCAACAGACGAAGATGTAGATAAAGTCATCGCAGCAGCAAAGAGCGTTTCTGAGATCGCAGAAGTTCTTGCTGGTCCTTTTGAGAAGAAAGAAGTTGAAGACGCAGAAGAGACTGTTGTGGCAGAAGCTGAGAAAGAAGAGACAAAACCAGCACCTGCACCAGCAGCAGAGTCAGCACCTGCACCACAGGCGGCTGCAGCATCTCAGGCACCTGCTAAGAAACAGGCAGCTGCAAAACCTGCTACGAACCGTACTGTTCGTGTAGATATTGAGAAATTAGATGCACTTATGAATCAGGTGTCCGAGCTTATTATCGCAAAGAACAGTCTTGTTTCTATTAGTGCAACAGAAGATGGAAGCTATAACAGCCAGTCCTTCCATGAGCAGATTGAATATCTGGAGCGTATTACTACCAGCCTTCATGAATCTGTCATGAAAGTTCGAATGGTTCCAATCGAGAGCGTAGTTCAGAAATTCCCACGTATGATCCGTGATCTTTCCAGAACTCTCAATAAGAAGATGGAACTGATCATGACTGGTGAAGATACAGAATTAGACCGTACCGTAGTTGACCAGATCGGTGATCCATTACAGCACTTACTGCGTAACTCTGCAGATCATGGTCTGGAAGATTCCGAACTTCGTATTAAGAGAGGAAAACCAGAGAAAGGTACAATTTGGCTGAATGCATATCAGGAAGGTAACAACGTTATCATTCAGGTTAAAGATGATGGTAATGGTATTGATACCGAAGCTGTAAAAGCAAAAGCAGTAGAGCGTGGAGTTATTACTCAAGAGCAGGCTGAAGTAATGAGCCAGAAAGAGATCGTAAATCTCCTGTTCATGCCAAGCTTCTCTATGGCTAAGAAGATCACAGATATTTCCGGTCGAGGCGTAGGTCTGGATGTTGTTAAATCTAACATTGAGCAGTTAGGCGGAGATGTAGAAGTAAGTACTGTATTAGGAGAAGGTACTACATTCTCTGTTAGACTTCCACTTACTCTGGCGATCATTCAGGCTCTTATGGTTGAGATCCGTGATGAGAAATATGCGATCGCACTTGGATCTATTTCTAACATTGAAGATATTCCAGTGAAGGATATCAAGTATGTAGAAGCAAGAGAAGTTATTCATCTGCGTGGAAATGTTATCCCGTTGATCCGTTTGGACAAGGTTCTTGATATTGAGCCAAGAGAAGAAGAACCTGAAAGCTTAACTGTTGTTATTGTACAGCGTGGTGACAGTCTTGCAGGTCTTGTAGTAGATAATCTTATGGGACAGCAGGAAATCGTTATTAAGTCTCTGGGCAAATATATTAATGGCAATAAGCTCATCAGTGGCGCAACAATCCTTGGAGATGGTGAAGTTGCATTAATTCTTGATGTGAATACATTGATGTAACGGGGGTACATAAAAATGGCAGATAAGAGAATTGAATTAGCAGATAAAATTACAAAGCAGTATATTGTAGTACAGATCGGAAGCGAGAAATACGGCATTGATATCGGATATGTAGATAACATTGTTCGTATGCAGAAGATCACAAGGGTTCCAAAGGCTCAGACCTATTTTAAGGGAATCATCAACCTGCGTGGTGAGATCGTTCCGGTTATGAGCGTTCGTACCAAGATGGGATTAGAAGATGATGTATTCACCAATGCAAGCCGAATCATCATTTTGAAAATTGAAGATCGTGGAGCACTTGGAATCATTGTAGATGAAGTAAATGAAGTTGTAACTTTATGTGAAGATGAGATCGATAAAGTATCTTCAAGTTCCAGATATGCAAAGGATTCTTTCATTAATGGAATCGGTAAGAATGGAGATGAGTTGATTTCACTCTTTGAAATTAATGCAATTATCGACGAGAAAGATAATTCATAGTTTTTCTATATAGTGAGGCGCAAGGCCTCACTATATGTTATTTGTTGGAGGAAAATATGGGATTTTCATTAGATCATGTTAATGAGCTGTGTTTTGATGTTTTACGAGAAATTGGTAATATCGGTGCAGGAAATGCAACTACTGCCATTGCCAATATGCTTGGAACCAAGATGAATATGCTTGTTCCAAAAGTAGAACTGATGGAAGCGTCAAAACTCGGCGGAGCAATTTGTCCAGAAGACGAGACTATTGTTGGAATCTTTCTGGAAGTACAGAATGACATTACCGGAAGTATGATGTTTCTTTTAAAAATGGATGCAGCACATTTCCTGGTAAACAAATTGATGTGCAGAGATCCGGAATACAGAGAACCATTTGATGAAATGGATCTTTCTGCAATTAAGGAAATTGGAAACATTATAGCAGGTTCTTATTTATCTGCACTTTCTAATATGACAGGACTGAGTATTGCACCTTCTATTCCATATGTAGCAGTGGATATGGCGGCTGCAATCTTAAGTGTTCCAGCCATTCAGTTTGGGCAGTATGGAGATAACGCATTGTTTATAGAAACAGAATTTGGCGATGATGTAATGCTTGGGGGCTATTTTATCTTGATGCCAGATCAGGATTCATATGATAAAATATTAGCTTCTTTAGGAGTTGCCATATAGAAAGAGGCATTTATGGGAGATGTAATTAAAGTTGGCATGGCGGACCTGAATATTGCAAAAGCACCAAACTCGCTGACTACTTTGGGGTTAGGATCATGTATTGGTCTAACATTATATGATCCAGTGGCTAAAGTAGGGGGAATGGTTCATTATATGCTTCCGGATAGCACGAAGCTGAAAAATAATGAAAATATTGCAAAATTTGGTGATACCGGAATTAAAGAACTTTTAAGACGTGTATTGGCTGCAGGAGCTGTTCAGAGAAGAATCGTTGCAAAAATTGCAGGTGGCGCCAGAATGTTCGAGGTGAGCGGACTGTCTTCCGTTGGCAATGTGGGAGATCGGAATGCGGAACAGGCAAAAGCAATGCTAAAGGAATTAAAGATTCCATTAGTAGCAGAAGATACAGGGTTAAACTATGGTCGAACGGTTATCTTAGATTGTGAAACAGGTGATTTTATAATCAAAGCAGTAGGAAAACCGATCAAGACCATATAAGGTGGTTAGATTAATGAAAGCAAATTATATTCCTGCGGTAGTAATGCTGTCAGCAGGATTGATTGATTGTATATTGGGATTCAGCCAAGGGTTGTCCCCATTAGACTTTACAGTAGAACTGTTGATCGTTTTGATCGTATTTTATTTGATCGGAGTGGTGATCAAGTGGTTCTATATGGCAAACTTCAAGGAAGAAGAACCGGAAGAGGAAGAAAGTGAGAACACTGAAGGTTCTGATGAAGAAACTTCCGAAGGAGAAGCAGTAGAGGAAGAGTCAGCGCCAACATCAGAGGCTGGCCAGGGAGAAAACTAAGAAGTATGGGGCGAATTAGATGAAGACAGTTGACAAAGAAAAACTTTGGGAAGACTATCAGAAAAAACCAACACCGGAACTCAGGGAGAAATTAATTATTGAATATGCCCAACTGGTAAAACTGGTGGCAGGTCGACTTAGTATGTACCTGGGACATAATGTGGAATTTGATGACCTGGTAAGTTACGGAATATTTGGATTGATCGATGCGATCGATAAATTTGACATGGATAAAAATGTCAAATTTGAAACCTATGCCAGTCTTAGGATCCGTGGGGCGATTTTAGATCAAATTCGTAAGATGGATTGGATCCCGAGAACTGTCCGTCAGAGACAGAGAAAGATCGATGATGCTATGAAGGCAGTGGAAATGCGGACCGGAAAAGCAGCCACCGATGAGGAACTTGCAACAGAACTGGGATTGTCAGGGGATGAATTATTGAACTGGCAGTCTCAGTTGAAAGTTACCAATGTTGTGTCATTAAACGAATTTGAAGAGAATGGTCCAGAACCAGTGATGGATGCCAGAGAAAATTCACATTTTGCTCAGCCGGAAGATGTGGTGGCAGAAGAAGAATTAAAGGTGACTTTGACCGAGGCGTTGGACTTATTGACAGAAAAAGAACGGCGAGTTATTGAGTTATATTATTACGAAGATCTGACCTTGAAAGAGATCAGTAAAGTTTTAGAGGTGTCGGAGTCTAGAGTTTCCCAGCTTCACACCAAAGCGCTTCTTAAGATGAGAAAGCGTATGGGTGATTATATGGGAATTTTAGTGAATTAGAGGTGAGGGTGTCAGATGTCAATTCGACCAGTTATTTTGAATGGAATGATCCAGCGAACAGATGATGTTGGGCATTTAAAACAGAATGAGGCACAAAAGCCGGTTGTGGATCAACAGAACATCCAGCAGGTTGTTCATAAGAAAGAGGAGGCAGCTGCCAAGACAGTCTTAGATCCGAACAAGAGCGAGCAGCTTAAGAATCAAGCTGATGCCAAAGAGGGCGGAAAAGGTTTTTATTTTAAACAGAATTCCTCCAAGAAGAAAAAGTCTGCCCAAGATGGGGGAACTGTTGTGAAGAAACAATCCGAAAATCATGGATTTGATATGAAGGTTTAGAGGAATATAGAATGAGTTCGGTTATCATTACATTAATAATTATAGGTGTGATCTTTTTGGTCGGAAGTTTTTTTGTTCAGGAGAAGTTATCCCAGAACGATATAGAGAGACTTGCTGGACTGAGCGAAAAAGAAATTCACATAATTATGGATAAACATTTGAATATGGCAGAAAACAGAGTGGATGATGTGATCGATGAAGCGATCGAAGCATCTATTTCAGTTACAAAACGTGCCATGGAAAAAGAGACAAATGAGAAGATCATGGCGATCAGTGATTATTCAGATACTGTTTTAGAGGCTATGAATAAGTCTCATAATGAGATCATGTTTCTTTATAATATGTTGAATGATAAACATCAGGATCTGACCACTCTTGCTAATCAATTGCAGAATTATTCTGCTGAATTGAAGAGAACAGAAAATGATGTTATGAAATATATTGCAGATTCTGCTAACTCTATAAAACAGTCGGCTATTGCTCCTGCTGTTCCAAAGAAGGAAGCACCAAAGAAAGTGCAGACCGTACAGACAGTACAGGATATGCAGCCAGAACCAAGTTCAGATGATCTTGTAAGTTCAGTTGAGATGCCGCAATCTGGAGAAATGGAATCAGAAGAGAATATGAATCTTCGCATTTTAACACTACACGCAGAGGGTATGGCAGATGTGGATATCGCCAGAGAACTGGGAATTGGACTGGGTGAAGTGAAATTGGTAATTGGATTATACAGAGGAGAAGATTTCGTTGAAACTTAAGTATTATCTCCGGGGCTTAGGTCTTGGAATTATTTTTACATCGATCATATTAGCAGTTGCATATAGTCAGAACAAAGGTCTTATGACTGATTCAGAAGTGAAAAAAAGAGCCAGTGAATTAGGAATGGTATCAACTGAGTCAGAGAGCAGTGATCTTTTTAATCAGAATGATACAGAAATTCAGGGAACCGATGAACAGGGAGGCGAATTGGTAGACCAGCCTCAGGATAGCGAGCAGTCCCTGGCGGGAGATTCCCAGCTGACAGGAGACAGTAGTTCTCAGCAGGGAACAGCACAGCAACCAGAAGAAAGTACCTCTCAGCAGGGAACAGCGCAGCAACCGGAAGTCGGTACCACCCAGCAGGAACCAGTTCAAGAACCGGATGTGCAGATCCCTCAGCAGGATGATAATGCTCAACAATCCGTGAACAATACCAGTGAACAGGTATCCAGTGAAGAACCGGAATATATTGTGATCACAGTTGTTCCGGGAGAAGTGTGCAGACAGATCGCAGAGGATCTACAGGCTCACGGCTTAGTAGATGATGCAGAATCATTTAGAAAGTATATGCAGGAGAAAGATTATGACAATTTCATTCGAGTAGGAAAGTTCCCAATTAAAAAAGGTGCTACTTACGAAGAAATTGCTATTTCACTTACAACAAAACAATAAAAACGCTTGCAATTGAGCCTCTGGTATGATATAATGCCAGAGGCTTTAAAACTAATAAACACGTGTGCTGAGATCAAAGTCGGTGCCGGATTTACGCGTTCCGGTAACTTAATCCGTGAAGCACATGGAAGAATCAACCAAATGGAGGTAATGAAAATGAGCGTAATTTCAATGAAACAGTTACTGGAAGCAGGTGTTCATTTTGGACATCAGACAAGAAGATGGAACCCAAAAATGGCTCCATACATCTACACAGAGCGTAATGGTATCTACATTATCGACTTACAGAAATCTGTAGGTAAAGTAGACGAAGCTTATGATGCAATCTCTGATATTGCAGCACAGGGTGGAACAATCCTTTTCGTTGGTACTAAGAAACAGGCTCAGGATGCTATCAAAACAGAAGCAGAGCGTTGTGGAATGTACTATGTAAACGAGAGATGGTTAGGTGGTATGCTTACCAACTTCAGAACTATCCAGAGCCGTATCGCTAGATTAAAAGCTATCGAAACAATGGCAGAAGATGGAACATTCGATGTTCTTCCTAAGAAAGAAGTTATCGCACTTAAGAAAGAGTGGGAGAAATTAGAGAAGAACCTTGGCGGAATCAAGGATATGAAGAGAATCCCAGATGCAATCTTCGTAGTAGATCCTAAGAAAGAAAGAATTTGTATCCAGGAAGCACAGTCTTTAGGAATCACCTTAATCGGTATTGCTGATACAAACTGTGATCCAGATGAATTAGATTATGTAATCCCAGGTAACGATGATGCTATCCGTGCAGTTAAATTAATCGTTTCTAAGATGGCAGACGCTGTTATCGAAGCTAAACAGGGTGTAGAAGAAGTTGTTACTGAAGAAGCAGTAGAAGAAGAAGCTACAGAAGAATAATTAAATTCATATATTTGGAGGACTGAAAAATGGCTATTACAGCAGCTATGGTAAAAGAACTGCGTGAAATGACCGGCGCAGGTATGATGGATTGTAAAAAAGCATTAAACGAAACAAACGGAAATATGG
>JAGAOC010000083.1 GCA_017623935.1 Agathobacter sp.
CCGGGAACTGCAAATCCAAGTGACGTAGAACAGGCATTGGAAAATGGTCTGGAAGTTGTAAAATTCTTCCCAGCAGAACCTCTCGGTGGCTTAAAGCTGATTAAAGCTATGGCTGCTCCTTATGTAGGAGTAAAATTCATGCCAACAGGCGGGATCAACGCAAATAATGTAAGAGAATATCTGGCATATGACCGTATCTTAGCTTGTGGCGGAAGCTGGATGGTAAGCAGTGACCTGGTGAAAGCCGGTGATTTTGCAAAAATCACGGAATTGACCAGAGAAGCAGCAGAAATCGTAAAAGAAATTAGAGGATAATAGGAGAATCGATGAACATGAAATTAAATTTAAGACCAGCTAATGAATGTAAATATGATGCAGTTTCCCTGGGAGAAGTAATGCTTCGTCTGGATCCGGGAGAAGGACGTATTCGTACCGCAAGAAACTTCCGGGCATGGGAAGGCGGCGGAGAATATAATGTAGTTCGTGGACTTCGCAGATGTTTCGGATTAAAAACTGCAGTCATTACAGCTTTTGCAGATAATGAAGTTGGTATGTTGATGGAAGACTTCATTTTACAGGGTGGTGTGGATACTTCCCTGATCAAATGGATGAAAACAGACGGAATCGGTCGTGTATGCAGAAACGGTCTTAATTTTACAGAGAGAGGATTTGGTATTCGTGGTGCAGTAGGATGTTCTGACCGTGCCAATACTGCTATTTCCAAAGCAACTCCGGAAGATTTTGATTTTGATTATATTTTCGGAACTCTCGGAGTAAGATGGCTTCACACAGGTGGAATCTATGCAGCACTTTCTGAGCAGTCCTGTGAGACTGTTCTTGCAGCCATCAAAACTGCTAAGAAATACGGAACTATGGTATCTTATGACCTAAACTACAGACCTTCCATGTGGAGTGCCATCGGAGGATTGGAAAAAGCACAGGAAGTCAATAAAGAAATTGCAAAATATGTAGATGTCATGATCGGTAACGAAGAAGACTTTACCGCTTGCCTTGGTTTTGAAATCGAAGGAAATGATGAGAACTTAAAAGAACTCAACATCGAAGGCTACAAGAAGATGATCAACGAAGCAGTTAAGACTTATCCAAATTTCAAGGCAGTTGCAACAACTCTTCGTGAAGTAAAGACAGCAACCGTGAATGACTGGAGCGCACTTTGCTGGGCTGGTGGAGAGATCTACAAAGCAAAAGATTACAAGGGACTTGAGATTATGGACCGTGTTGGTGGTGGTGATTCCTTCGCATCCGGACTGATCTATGGATTAATGACAACCGGTGATGCAGAAATCGCTGTAAATTATGGTGCAGCTCACGGAGCACTGGCAATGACAACACCGGGAGATACCACAATGGCAAGCAAGAAAGAAGTAGAAGCTATTATGGGTGGTGCAGGAGCAAGAGTACAGAGATAAGAGCATATTTGTTATTTTAAGAAACAAGCCGCTGGCAAAGCATGTAATGCCAGCGGTGTTTTGAAATAGGAGAAGAGACATGAAAAAATTTATGGATAAGGACTTTTTACTGGAAACAGAAACAGCCCAGCATTTATATCATGACTATGCTGAGAAAATGCCGATCATTGATTATCATTGCCACTTAAGTCCACAGGAGATCTACGAGGATATCAAGTTTGATAATATTACTCAGGTGTGGTTAGGTGCAGACCATTACAAATGGAGACAGATGCGTTCGAATGGGGTAGAGGAACGTTATATCACAGGAGATGCTACAGATCGAGAGAAATTCCAGAAATGGGCAGAGACTCTTGAGATGGCAATCGGTAACCCTCTTTATCACTGGAGCCATTTAGAACTTCAGAGATATTTCGGATATGAAGGTCATTTATGTGGAGATACTGCAGAAGAAGTATGGAATCAGTGTAACGAGATTTTAAGTCAGGATAATATGTCTGCCAGAAATTTGATCCGTATGTCCAATGTAGATATCGTATGTACCACAGATGATCCTGCAGATTCCTTAGAATGGCATAAGAAGATCAAAGAATCTGGTTTTGAAGTAGCGGTACTTCCAGCTTGGAGACCAGACAAAGCCATGAATATCGAGAAAGCAGATTTCACCGATTATATTGTAAAACTTTCCGAAGTCAGTGGTGTTGCTATTGGAAGCTTTGCAACTCTCATTGAGGCTCTTCGTGTTCGTATGGATTTCTTTGCAGAGAATGGCTGCAGTGTTTCCGATCATGGTCTGGAATATGTTATGTATGAGCCAGCCACAGAAGAGGAAGTAGAAGAGATCTTTGCGAAGCGTTTACATGGAGAATGTCTGACTCGCCACGAACAGCTTCAATATAAGACAGCATTTATGATCGCCCTTGGCAAAGAATATGGAAAGAGAAATTGGGTAATGCAGCTTCATTATGGAGTTCAGCGAGATTTGAACAAGAGTATCTTTGCAAAATTAGGACCAGATGCGGGAATCGACGCGATCAGCAACCATTTTTCTGCATTAGAAATGGGACAGTACTTAAATGCTTTAGCAGAGGAAGATCTGCTGCCAAAGACCATCCTTTACAGCTTAAATCCAATTGATAATGCTGCGATCGGAACGGTTATGGGATGCTTCCAGGATAGCAGTGCTGTTGGTAAGATCCAGCATGGTTCTGCTTGGTGGTTCAACGATCATAAGACCGGTATGCAGGATCAGATGAAGACCCTTGCAAGTCTTGGACTTTTAGGAAATTTCATTGGAATGTTGACAGATTCCAGGAGTTTCTTATCCTACACCAGACATGAGTATTTCAGAAGGATCATGTGCAACCTGATCGGTGGATGGGTAGAGAATGGAGAATATCCAGCAGACGAGAAGGTACTTGAGAAGATCGTAAAAGGCATTTCCTATGAGAATGCACTGCGGTATTTTGAATTTAAGAAATAAAGAGATCCCCGGCGTTTGCCGGGGAATTTTTTTGCTAAGATTCGAGTGGCAAAAGGGATGGTGTTTCTTATCCTATGTCATTTTGCCACTCGAATCTTACTAAGAAATTTCAGGACGCATATAGATAGAGTCTATGTTTATGTGTTATAATGAAATATAAAATAAAAAGGGGAAATGAAAATGACAAGGTACAAAGGGAAATTAAAAAGGAACACGTTTTTGCAAATTTTCATCGGAGCAGTCTTTTTCATGGTGGTCATGATCGCCATGCCACAGATTCAGGCGCAGGCTGCGGGGAAGAACGGAGTGGCGAAAGCCGCAGACGGAAACTGGTATTATTATATGGAAAACAAGGTACAGACTTCCTATAATGGTCTGGCAAAATATAATAATGCCTGGTGGTATTTTAAGAATGGCAAGCTGAATTTTTCTTATACAGGTCTCTGCAAATACAAGGACAATTGGTGGTATGTAGAGAATGGAAAAGTAAATTTCGATAAAAAGACACTTTGCAAATATAATAATGCCTGGTGGTATGTAACTGGAGGCAAGGTAAATTTTAATGCGAAGGGACTTTGTAAGTATAATAACGCTTGGTGGTACATATCTGGTGGCAAAGTGAACTTTAACGTCACAGGTCTCTGCAAATACAATGGTAACTGGTGGTATGTAGAGAACGGGAAAGTAAATTTTGATAAGACCACTCTCTGTAAATATAATGGAAGCTGGTGGTATGTAACCAGTGGAAAAGTCGATTTCAATTATACTGGTTATATGGCATACAATGGCTCTAATTGGTATATCAAAAATGGAAAAATGATCCATCAGGGTGGAAATAAGATCATCTATCTGACTTTTGATGATGGCCCTGGACCATATACGGAAGAGCTGTTAGATGTGCTTGACAAGTATGGCGTAAAGGCAACTTTTTTTGTGACGAATCAGAAACCAAAATATCAGAACATGATCGGTGAAGCTTATCGCAGGGGACATACCATTGCGCTTCACACCTATAGTCATAGTTATAGTATCTATAAAAGTGAGACAGCATATTATAAGGATCTGAAATTGATCGAAGATCTGTGTGTGGCACAGACCGGGGAGAAGCCAACCATCGTGCGTTTCCCGGGAGGAACTTCTAATACTATAAGTAGAAAATATTGTAAAGGGATCATGTCCTCATTAGCGAATAGCTTAGATGATCATGGATATGTATATTGTGACTGGAATGTAACCAGCGGCGACGCCGGCGGAACTACCACAGAATCTGGCGTATTTAATAATGTAATAAAAGGCGTAAAAGGAAAGTCTGTATCTGTTGTGTTACAGCATGACATAAAAAAATTCAGTGTAGCGGCAGTGGATGATATTATTGAGTGGGGCTTGGCAAATGGATATACGTTTTTGCCTCTGACAGAAGATTCTCCAATGGTACACCATTCCGCAATGAATTAGTAGGATCCTATTTTCGGAAAATCATAGGATTAATGAGTGGTTTCTTTCATAAGATAGATTAAACACATTTGCAGGATAGAGCTTATGAATGAGCACAAGCCGAATAGATGGAAGTCATTTTTGAAGGAAGTGTTATTACTTACTTTAGAAGTTATGGCGATCTTTCTCTCCATAAATGCAGGCGTATGGGAGTCTGACCTATCTCAAAGGGAAGGTGTTTATCTGGAATATGAAATAGATCAAGAAGAAAAAGACAAGACAAAGGAAAAGATCATTTATCTGACCTTCGATGATGGACCGGGCGAATATACGGAGCAGCTCTTAGATATTTTGGATCACTATGATGTAAAAGTAACCTTTTTTGTTACGAATCAGGAACCGGAATATCAGGATCTGATCGGAGAGGCATATCGTCGGGGACACACCATAGGACTTCATAGCTACAGCCATGATTACGGAATTTATAGGTGCCAGGAAGCATATTATGAAGATTTACAACTGATCTATAATCTA
Source organism: Agathobacter sp. (assembly GCA_017623935.1). Taxonomy (GTDB): domain Bacteria; phylum Bacillota; class Clostridia; order Lachnospirales; family Lachnospiraceae; genus Roseburia. Next base: position 4,882 of record JAGAOC010000083.1, read on the forward strand.
TGTAAGGAGCAGACGGGAGATCCCTCGCGGATCATTCGATTCCCTGGAGGTTCTTCCAATGGTGTTAGCCAGCAGTATTGCTATGGAATTATGACAGCATTATCCCAAAGCGTAGAAGAATATGGTTTTGTCTACTGTGACTGGAATGTTTCCAGCGGAGATATGGAAAATGCAGTTACCACAGACGCAGTAGCCCGTAATGTGATAGCCGGCGTCCGCGAGAAA
>JAGAOC010000084.1 GCA_017623935.1 Agathobacter sp.
CTTATAGAATCCTCTGTCCTTATAGTATTCGATGATCCTTCCGTTGGTGTAATCGAACACTGTGGAAAATAGCATAATAAGTACATATACCGGCTCTCCCCAGGCATAAAACAAAAGACTTGCCAGCAGAAGCACCAGATTCCGCCCTTTTGCCGGGCACAAAAAATATAAGATCAATACGATCGGTAAAAATACCAACAAAAATACAAAACTGCTAAAAACCATTTTCTTCACCAAAATCCCCGGCATAAGCCGGGTATCCTTTACTTACCAAATGTTTTATCAATGATAGATTCTGCCTTGCTGGATTCCCCAGAAACACAAAGCACTACGTATTTTCCTTCCTGTTCAAGAACAGCATTGTCAATACGTTTTGCCTCTTCTGGCTTATAATCCTCAAATGCGCTTTCCTGATCCTGTAAGTACAATTCGATATTGTCTTCCAGAATATCTGCTGTGGCTTCATCTGGCGCTGTAAATACTGCAACGGATTCTGCTGTTGCCCCGCTTCCCATATACATAACTCCGGTTACTCCTTCCGGAATGGTAATATAATTGGAAATATCCTCATCCGACAGTTTCGATAAAGTATCTTCATAAGAAATATCATTCACTAGAGATTTCTCTAAAGCATCTAAATCCACGCTCTGGCTTGTCCCAGAACCACAACCTGCAAGGAGTGCCATCACCGCAACACCTGCCAGTAACAATTTTGTTCTCTTCATAAATTCATTCTCCTGTTCGCAAACTTCTGAAACATTTCTTTTTGGTACAGGGAAAGTGTAATCCCTTTCCCCTCTTCTGTAAAGAGTTTGCCTTGCAATTTAAAAAATTATTAAAAATTTCTCTTGGTTAACTCTTGCACATTACAGGCTTGCAGAATACTTCTCAGTCTGAGCTTTGATCATTTCTTCATCATCAAAGTAATTGATCCTCATAGCACGTTTTACTTCAGAAAGGGTCTGTGCTGCCACTTCTCTTGCCTTATCACTACCCTGTTTTAAGATATCATAAACTGCTGGAATGTCTTTCTCAAATTCTGCTCTTCTTGCCCGGATCGGTGCAAGTTCTTCCTGAATAACGTTGTTTAAGAATTTCTTGATCTTAACATCTCCAAGGCCACCTCTTTGATAGTGTTCCTTTAATTCATCCAAATTATGATATTCTGGAAGATATTCTGCAAAATGTTCTGGTCTGCTGAATGCATCCAAATAGGTGAACACGCAGTTTCCTTCAATATGACCTGGATCACTGACCTGAATATGGGTCGGATCTGTGTACATACTCATTACTTTCTTACGAACATCTTCTTCGGTATCTGCAAGATAAATACAGTTTCCTAAGGATTTGCTCATCTTCTGCTTGCCATCAATACCTGGCAGACGCATACAAGCTTCATTATCCGGTAAGATTACTTCCGGCTCTACTAAAACTTCATCGTAAATAGAGTTAAATTTACGAACGATCTCTCTTGTCTGCTCGATCATTGGAAGCTGATCTTCTCCAACCGGTACGGTGTTTGCCTTAAAAGCAGTAATATCTGCTGCCTGGCTGATCGGATAGGTAAAGAATCCCACTGGGATACTTGCTTCAAAATTACGCATTTTGATCTCAGATTTAACGGTAGGGTTTCTCTGTAAACGGGAAACAGTTACCAGATTAGAATAGAAGAAAGTCAACTCTGTCAATTCTGAGATCTGAGACTGAATAAATAAGGTGGATTTGGCTGGATCTAATCCACAAGATAAATAATCCAGTGCTACTTCAATGATATTCTGACGTACTTTTTCCGGATTCTCAAAATTATCAGTCAATGCCTGAGCATCTGCGATCATAATAAATATCTTATCGAATTCTCCTGAATTCTGTAACTCTACTCTTCTACGCAAAGAACCTACATAATGTCCTACATGAAGTCTGCCGGTTGGGCGGTCTCCTGTTAAAATTATCTTCTCCATGATACTCCTCCTGGTATAATACCTCTATACTTATTAATTTAATAAATCAGCAAAATCCTCTTCTCTCATCATGTAAGTTTCTGGTTAAACATAATCTGAAGAATGCTTTCCTGATCTATCAAACATACAGGTATCTGTCTAGGACAGATACCTGTGTCATTCTCTTAATATGTACAAATTGCATATACTATATGAATTGCATGAATTGCATATATTGTATGAATTACATATATTTCTCGATCATTTTGTCGATTGGTGAGATCTTAACATCTTTCTGCTTCAATGCGGAAAGTCCTAATAACAGGAATGCTACTGTCTCAACGATTCCGATCGCTCCAGTTAAGAAGCTGATAAGATCTGTAAGTTTGCTTAATAAGATAGTTCCAACAAATGGAATCGCATATAAGCTTACGTTAATGATCGCAAATCCGCTGTTGATCCAGCTGATCAGTTCTGGAATTAATCCCAGTACACAGGTTGCTACAGAGAAAACAACCATTAATGCAACTGCTTTTACTACGTTCTTTCTTAACCATTCATCCTCTTCCTTAAGCAGTACATATCCTGCTACCAGAAACAGTAATAAATAGCCACTAAAACATCCAGCAAAATAAGCAAGTGCTGCTAATAACCCTGTCGAAATCCCTAATTTCGTCTTGTTCATAATCTTTCCTCCTATAAAATTATGTTATGTGCGATTTTAATACACTTTATCATTATATCATAAAAACCGCAATTCACAACAAGGAATTGCGGTTTTTATTGCTTTGTCATATTGCACGATAGGCAATATTCATTTAATCGTCGTTCTTATTCTCTTCAATGACCCGTTTCAACTCTTCTCGTTCTGCCTCGTTCAAAAGATTCTCTACGGTCAAAAGGACGATAAGTTTCTTGTTACTTGACGCAACATCATTGAAAAAGTTCTGAGTTCCTTTCATGATCAAAGGCATTGGAATGATCTGCTTGTCCGGTAATTCCAAGATCTCTTTGACCTCTCCGACCTCTAATCCCAAATTCACACCATCCGCTTCAATTACGACTGTATTCAGGATCTTCTGATCCGGATACCCGAATTTTGAAACAAGGCTATAAATAGGGATCAACTTCTCATGTAACCATACGATTCCTTTCACATGATCTGGTGCTGCCGGAACCGGGGTAATGTTCATGGTGGTTTCAATGGATGACACATCACTTACCGAAATTCCAAACTCAATATTATTCAAGACAAATGTAAGTATCTGCATCTTGCCACACCCTTTCTATGTATTAATTATCACGAAGTCTGAAAGCTTCCACCATTTCTTTCAATGAGATTGCTTCTGCGGAAAGCTCTTCACTGATCGCGGAAGTCTCCTGAGATGCTGCTGAGTTACTCTGAACAACAGTTGAAATCTGCTCAATTCCATCCTCGATCTGCTCTAACATATCAGCCTGAGTCTGGGATGCTTTTGCAGAATTGCTTGCTACTTCCGCAAATTCTTCCATTCCCGCTAATACACCAGCAATAGTCTCCATAGTGATCTGTACGATCTGATTTCCTTTATCGATCTCTTCTAAGGAGTGCTCAATCAGGGATTTGGTAGTAACTGCTGCCTGAGCACTGTCTGTTGCCAGTTTTCCGATCTGATCAGCAACAACGGCAAATCCTCTTCCTGCCTCACCTGCTCTTGCAGCTTCGATAGAAGCATTTAAGGATAACAGGTTTGTCTGGGAAGCAATATCTTCGATAGTTCCAATAATATTTTCAATCTCTCTTGAGGTATCTGTAATTCTCTGCATTGCCTGAGATAATTCTAACATATCTTCACGGCTCTTTCCAGCGTTCTCTGCAGAACCTTTTGCTTTTATTGCTGCTGCTTTTGCAGATTCTGCACTCTCCTTGGAAATGTTGGTTACATCTTCAATGGTAGCAGTTAACTGTTCTACCGCACCAGCCTGATCTGTAGCGCCTTCTGCTAAGTCCTGAGCACTGTTAGCCAGCTGTCCGGATCCTTCTGTTACCTGAATAGAAGCGTCACTGATCTGTCTTAAAGTAGTATCTAACTGACGGTTCAGTTTTCTGATAGAAAGTAATAAGCCTTCAAATTCGCCTTCATATCTTTCTCCGATGTTAGTATGGATATTAAAGTTGCCGTTAGCCATTTCTTCTAACAGGCGTCCCATATCCGCAATGATCTCACTAAGATTTACTGCCATTGCAGCACAGTCATCTGTAATATCTGCGATCTCATCTCTTCTCTTACATGGTGGGAATGCGCTTCCAAGATCACCATGAGAAAATGCTTCTAAACGCTTGCCAAGAGCTGATAATGGTTTCTCTACGCTCTTTGCAATAGTATTTCCCATCTTGATTCCAACAGATGCACCAACTGCCAAAGTAACAATAACAAGGATCAAAAGAATCACTTCAATAATAGCGATCGTTGTCTCTAAGGATTTTCCTGCACTGACATTAGCATCCATCAGCTTAGTCATACCTTCTTCAACTGCTTTTGCTTTTGGAGCCAACTCATTGATAGCTTTCTCCTGTGCCTGGGCACAAATGGTACGATCCGTTACAGCGCCTTCTTCTACGATGGCATCACTTAAGGTCCAGTAACCATCTAATGCCGTAATAACTTCCTGGTAAGCAGCTTTCTCTTCCTTACCTACACAAATTGCTTCAATTGCAGCAAAATACTCTTCAAATTCCGCTTTCTCTGCATAGTAAGTAGACTTCAAACTATTGATAGTAGACTCCTCATCATAACCAATAGCACCACGAAGAGCACTTCTTGCCTCCGCAAAGGCTGTTTCTGCTTTTGCAATGTCTTCCAAAGCAAATCCATAGTTCTTCAATGCATAATTATAACGATTGGAGATAACCAGCAGTGCAATTACTGCAACTACAGCAGCGATACTTACAATGGCGGTAACCTTTATAAACGCCTGTGTAAGTCTTGCCCGGATTTTTTCATTCTTGTTGTTCATTTTAACCACATCCTTTTTTCCCTTATTCGGAGTATGAGATTTCCTGCTCCGGCATAGCAAGAAAGCTCTTACTCCATAAACAACATTTTAAAAATGAATATCGTACCTCAAAGTACTATAGCTATTATACTACGTTACTATGCTAAATTCAATATTTTATTGTTCAGTTAGTGCAATTTTTGCAAATTCATCGGATAGATTTAGTGCATGATCACCAATTCTCTCGAAATCTGTCAACATCTCTGAATAAAGAATACTTCCTTCATCAGAACAAGTTCCCTGAGCGATACGGTCAAACATATTATTTTGGTATTCCTTGGTCATATCATCAATGCGCTGTTCCAAGCCTGCGATCTTTCCGTGCCAGTCCAGCACATCGGTCTTTTTGCCATATAATTCTTCAAAGACCTTATCACAGACCGCCTGCAATTTCTGAATTTCTTCCTTAGCTGCTTCAGAGAACACAATGCTCTTTTCCTGAACCATTCCGGAATATCCTGCAATATTCATAGCGTGGTCGCTGATCCTTTCAATATTGCTGGTAATTGCAAAATAAGAGTTAAAGACCTGACTTCCGCTTTGGGTTCTTTCATGAGTGATTACTTTTGTTATATATTTAGAGATTTCTTTATTTAAGAAATCTACATATTCTTCTCTATGCTTGATCTCTGCTAATAATTTTTCATCTCGGTTCACGAATACTTCAAAGGCTGCATGAACGTTATCCTTCGCCATGTCTAACATACGGAAGATCTCCTGCTTAGCAGCTTCCATACTGATAGCAGAACCACCTAATTTTTCCGGGGTAAAAGCTCCAATATGAAGAAGTGCAAAAGTAGTATCCTCTTCCTCGCTTCCTTTTTTGTCCTTTAAGAGAACTTGGGTGAATTTTGCCAGATAACTACCAAATGGAAGCAATAATAACGTTGTCACAATGTTAAATAATGTATGTAAGTTAGCGATCTGCGCCGGTGCATCCGTTGGTGTCCAGCCCTGCACAATGGAGATCAGCGGTGTTATCAAACACAATGCAGTAAATATGATGGTTCCGATTACGTTAAAGGAAATATGGATGGCTGTGGTACGTTTTGCATTACGGCTGGTTCCGATGGAAGCCAACAGTGCGGTAACACAGGTTCCGATATTCTGTCCAAACAGTACGAATGCTGCGGCATTTAAGCCAATGACGCCACTGTCCGCCAGTGCCTGTAAGATACCTACAGAAGCGGAAGATGACTGGATCAAAGCAGTAAATACTACACCTGCTAAGATTCCCAGGATCGGATTCTCAAATTTGGTCAAAAGATCCACGAATCCCTGTGAGTCTGCCAATGGTTTCATAGCAGAACTCATCATATCCATACCCATGAACAGGATTCCTAATCCTGCCATGATCTTGCCCACATAATGGAGTTTTTCATTTTTCATGAAGACCACGATAGCCACTCCTAAAAAGGCGATAAATGGAGCGATAGCTCCGACATCCAGCGCAATGAGCTGGCCGGTTATGGTGGTTCCGATATTCGCACCCATAATGATCCAAACGGCCTGGTTTAATGTCATCATTCCTGAATTTACGAATCCTACTACCATAACGGTGGTGGCTGAAGATGACTGGATCACTGCGGTAATAGCAGCACCTACCAACACTCCTAAGAAACGGTTGGAGGTGAGTTTTTCCAGAATCTGCTTCATTTTATTTCCTGCGGCAGATTCAAGTCCCTGGCTCATCATCTGCATTCCGTATAGGAATAATGCCAGACCTCCTAATAATCCCATGATCTCTGTTACTGTCATTTTACTTTTCCTCCTGATTCATTCGGTAACCTACACCCAATTCATTTAAAATATAACGATACTCTCCCGGCTTTTCTCCGAATTTTTTTCGAACATTTGCCATATTTACCTGTAACTTTTTTACACTTCCTGAATCGGAATATCCCCAGATCTTTTTAATGATCTCCGAATACGTCAACACTCTTCCTGCGTGAGTGGAAAGTAGTTCCACAATGTTATACTCTGTCTGGGTCAGTTTTACCTCTTTTCCATCAATGCTAATCCTACGTTTTTCATAAGAAATGATCATATCCTGTACTTGAAATTCTTTTCTGATCATCCGCTCTCCTACTCCCTGATGACGGCTGTTCCTAAGAGCCGCCCGTACTCGCGCCAAAAGCTCATTCGTAGAAAATGGTTTTGTGATATAGTCATTCGCCCCCAGATCCAACGCCTTTACCTTATCCCATTCATTGGTTCTGGCGGACAAAACAATAATGGGAACATCTGAATTTTCCCGGATCTTTTCTATCAGATCATTTCCATCCATATCCGGAAGCCCCAGATCTAGGATCACCAGATCGGGATGGTGGGAAAAGACCATCGTGGTTCCATCTTTTCCGTCTTGAGCCGACAAGACCTGATATTCGTTAGTCTCCAATATGGTGGAAACAAAATTGCAGATATTCATTTCATCTTCTATGATCAAGATCCTATGCCTATTACTCATTTTTTTCTGCCTCCATGCTTAAGGTAAAACGGAAGCAGCAGCCTCCTTCTTTCCGGTTCTCCACCATGATACTTCCCTGATGGGCTTTGATAATAGAAGCGCAGACCGATAAGCCGATTCCCATGCTGCTCTTCTGATTATCTGCCGGCACATTCTTTTTCTCGAAATATCCGGTGAATATATCCGGCATCCGTTCTTTTTCAATGCCACATCCATTATCTGAGATCTCAAAGACTGCATTTTTTTCGTCCACCCAGACCTTTAAGATGAGCTGAGTCATGCCCCTGGCATGCTGAACGGCATTTTCCAGAATGTTCACTAATACCTGCTCGATCAAAATTGCGTCCATTGGGATACTCACAAAATCTTCCGGAATATCCACTTCGATCTTCTGCTCCGGATAACGTTTCTTGAACCGGATCAGTACGGAATCGATCAGTTCTTCTAGTACCACGGGCTTTTTGATCAGATCCATTCCTTCGTTTTCAATCCTGGTAACGGATAAGAGATTTTCTACCATTGCCATAAGCCACTGGGAATCCTCTTCTATGCCTCTTGCCAGTTGCAGGATCTGCTCTGGCGAAAGACAGTCAGCTTTTTCTACGATCGCCGAAGCAGAGCCGTAAATAGAGGTTAAGGGAGTTCTTAAGTCATGAGAAACTGCCCGAAGCAGATTTGCCCTCATTTTCTCCTTCATGCTCTCCGCCTTCATCTTCTCCTGCTGTTTTACCTTGGCAGCTAAGGTACTTGACATAATGGTAATGACCAACATGATAATGGCTGAGATCATATTTTCCGGTATACTGAAATTGAACTTAAAGAATGGGAATGTAAATGCAAAGTTCAATGCCAGCACACTAAAAAAGGAGGCAATCACTCCATAGGCAAAGCCATCCGTATAAAGAGAAATCAAAAACACCGCTAATGCAAATGCTGCCGGAATTAGGGTGTCTGCCTTGAAATAATTTTCAATAACGAGGCTGGCAACAAAGAAAATGGCTAAGATTCCTATAGTAAACAATATATTCTTGATCATGCTAAGTTTATTGTTCATGAATTACCTCCAACAGTAAGTGATTATATCAACATCCCGGTAAAGAATCAGCAAAGAATTTGTAAAAGACTTTTACTTTCCGGGGAATCCCCAAGAAAGCAAAAAGACTTTTATCATGGGGGACGCCCCACAATAAAAGCCTTTTGGTCAACCAGATTATTCTACAGAAGTTACTGTATAATCCTGTGCTTCTACTGCTTCTTTTAAGACTTCGTTATCTAACTCCTGGGTCAGAGTCACAACAGCAGTGCCTGTCTCGTGGCTTACTTCTGCAGTCTCAACTCCCTCGATCGCCTCTAAAGTCTTCTTTACTCTTGCTTCACAGTGTCCGCACATCATACCTTCGATCTTCATTGTTTTTGTCATGGTGGTTGTATCTCCTTTTCTATTTGTATTTTCTTTTGTTTGATTTGTTTGTTTTATTGCATTTGTTTCTTGCATTTGCACAATTGCATCCCCTGCCTGCTTTGCAGTATTCTTACGCTTATGATCCTTCTTAGGATCCCAAAGTCTGCACCAGTTCAGCCTTAAGGCATTGGATACTACGCAAAAGCTGGATAAGCTCATGGCTGCAGCTCCAAACATTGGATTCAAAGTAAGTCCCAATGGGATAAACACCCCTGCTGCTAATGGAATTCCAATGGAATTATAGAAAAATGCCCAAAAAAGATTCTGGTGAATGTTTCTTAAGGTTGCACGGCTTAACCGGATCGCTGCCGGTACTGCCCGAAGTTTATCTTTCATCAGCACCACATCCGCCGCGTCGATCGCCACATCTGTTCCGGCTCCAATGGCAATTCCTAAATCTGCTCTGGTCAGTGCCGGAGCGTCATTGATTCCATCTCCTACCATAGCAGTTTTTCCAGATTCTTTCAACCTCCGGATGACTTCTTCCTTGCCTTCCGGAAGAACACCTGCAATAACTTCATCTACACCTGCTTCTGCTCCAATGGTTTTGGCGGTGGCTTCATTATCTCCCGTCAGCATGACCACACGGATTCCCATGTTCTGTAATTCTTTTACTGCTGCCCGGCTGTCCTCTTTGATCACATCCGCTACTGCAATGATTCCCACCAGCTTATTTTCTCTTGCAAAAAGAAGTGGTGTTTTGCCGCTTTCGGCTAATTTCTGTGCCTGAGTGGTAACGTCTTTCGTCAGAGCGATCTGCTCATTGATAAATTTCATGCTTCCACCCATGATCTTCTCTCCGGATATGAGTCCTGAGATTCCATTTCCCAAATGCATGGTAAAATCGTTTACTTCCTGCTCTTTTAATTCCAGTTCTCTGGCTTTTTCTACGATGGCTTTTGCCAGAGGATGTTCACTTTTTACTTCTAAGGAATATGCTAATGTTAATAACTGCTCTTCCGTATATCCCTCTGCTGGAAGCAGATCTGTTACTTTTGGTTCGCCCTTGGTAATGGTTCCGGTCTTATCTAATGCCACGATAGAAACTTTACCTGCTTCCTCTAGAGAAACTGCATTTTTAAATAAGATTCCATTTTTTGCTCCCACGCCGTTTCCTACCATAATGGCTACTGGTGTTGCAAGTCCCAAAGCACATGGACAGCTAATGACCAATACTGAGATTCCCCTTGCTAAGGCAAATCCTACGCTTTCTCCTAAAAACAGCCACACCACAAAGGTTATCACTGCAATGGTAATGACCGTCGGGACGAAAATTCCCGAAACTTTATCTGCTACTTTTGCAATTGGTGCTTTCGTTGCTGCGGCATCACTGACCATCTTGATGATCTGGGAAAGAGTGGTATCTTCTCCCACTCGGGAGGCTTCGCAACGAATAAATCCTGACTGGTTGGTGGTAGCGGCAGATACCAGATCTCCTACTGTCTTATCTACCGGAATACTTTCTCCTGTCAGGGCAGACTCATTGACTGCACTGTTTCCTTCTAATACGATGCCATCTACCGGAATACTTTCTCCCGGTCTTACCACAAAGACTTCACCTTTTTTGACCTGTTTGATATCTACCGTAACTTCTTTTCCATCCCGGATGACACAGGCAGTCTTTGGCGCCAGCCTCATAAGGCTCTTTAAGGCATCCGTGGTCTTGCCCTTAGATCGGGCTTCTAACATTTTTCCAACGGTGATCAAAGTAAGGATCATGGCTGCCGACTCAAAATACAGATCCATCATAAGTTCCATGACTCTGGCATGATCTCCATTGGTCTGTGCCTCTGTCATGGCAAATAACACATACGTGCTGTAAACAAATGCTGCCGCCGATCCTAAAGCTACCAGGGTGTCCATATTTGGCGCTCTATGCCACAGGCTCTTAAAACCACTGATAAAGAACTTCTGGTTAATGACCATAATGATAATGGTAAGCAACATTTGAAGGAGCCCCATGGCTAAATGGTTGTGCTCAAAATAGGCTGGCACCGGCCATCCCCACATCATATGTCCCATGGAAAAATACATAAGTACCAGTAAAAATCCACAGGATAAGATCAGTCTTCTTTTTAAGACTGGTGTTTCTTTATCTGCTAAGGAATCTTCTTCATAGGAGGTCTGAGAAGCCCCCTGATCTTCATTACCTTTCACAGAAGCCCCATATCCGGCTTCTTCTACTGCTGCAATGATCTCTTGGGCAGAAGCCGCTCCTTCCACTCCCATGGAGTTTGTTAATAAACTAACGGAGCAGGATGTTACTCCGGAAACTTTTGACACTGCTTTTTCCACCCGCGCACTGCAGGCAGCGCAGCTCATGCCAGTAACGGAATATTGTTCCACCTTGCTTCCTCCTTTCCATCTAGCGAAAGACCGCCTGCAATCGCAGACGGTTTCTTCATTTTTTATCCTTGCACAGCTTTTATGATCTCATCTGCAATGACAGATAATGGTTTTCCATCGGTCTGGATCACCACATCCGCTGCTGCCTCGTAAAGAGGAAGTCTCTTTGCCATAAGATCTGCAATAAATTCCACATTCATATTGCCATTTAAGATCGGACGATCTTTGCTGTAACGCACTCTCTCAAAGATTGTCTCCGGTTTTGCCGTAAGAAATACGACTTTTCCACTTTTTTTCATGTACTGGGAATTTTCCGGACGAATAACTACACCGCCGCCACAGGATACAATGACCGGTTCGGTATTTCCCAGATCTAAGATCAGCTGACTCTCGATATCCCGGAAATGATCCTCCCCGTATTCTTCAAAGATCTTATTGATGGTCATGCCCTGTTCTTCTACAATGCGCTGATCCATTTCTACAATGTTCATCCTCAGTTTCCGTGCCAGTTCCTTTGCAATGGAACTCTTTCCTGCACCCATAAAACCGATCAGAAAGATATTCTGTCTATTTTTCATGTTGTTCTCCATTCTCTTAAGCCAAATTCGCAGGTCACAGGCTGTATTCGTCGCCCGATCTATGTATTACCGCCTTTTACTGAAAGAAACGCTCTCTTACTTCTTCTACTGGCATATCTTCTCCGGTGTAGAGCTTAAATGCAGCTACGCCCTGCCATAATAACATTCCTTTACCGCCTACGCAGGTACATCCTGCTTCTTTTGCGTCTTTTAATAATTTTGTCTCTACCGGATTGTAGACTACGTCTGCTACTACCAGTCCCGGACGAAGCGCTGACAGATCTTTTACTACGCTCTGATCATCCATTGGTTTCATACCTACAATTGTAGCATTAACAAAGATATCGCTGGTACCGATCTCTTCTGTCATTTTTGCAATATCATCAATGTCATACACATTAACTATGCAATCTGGCACTGCATCTTTGATCTTCTCAGCAGTTGCTAAAGTTCTCTCAAAAAATGCATCTTTTTTATTGAAAATCGTGATCTCTTTGGCTCCGTCTAAAGCACACTGTACCTGAATAGAGGTAGCCGCTCCGCCACCACCGGCTACAGTGATCTTCTTGCCCTGTACAGTTACACCATGGTCTTCTAAATTCTTTACAAATCCGATTCCGTCGGTGTTATGACCGATGAGCTTTCCATCTTCATTGACGATGGTATTAACTGCCCCGATGATCCTTGCAGCGTCAGATAATTCATCGACACATCTGGCCGCCTCGATCTTATCCGGCATGGTAACGTTCATGCCTCTCATATTAAAAAGCTTCATAGCTTCTAATGCCTGTTTTACATCCTGCTCCTTCACATCAAATGCTACATAAGCATAGTCTAATCCTAAACGTTCAAAACTGTAATTATACATTGCCGGGGAGCCGGAATGGCCTACCGGTGAACCGATCAATGCTAAAAGTCCTGTATGTCCTGAAATTCTTCCTTCCATTTTTATTCTTTCCTTTCTGGTTTTTGCTCTATTTGTTGCGTTATTTTTTTGCGTTCTATTCGTTTTGTGGAGCTACGATGGTTAAGAGTTCTTCCGGTCTGTCAATGATCGTACTTGCACCATGCTCTTTTAAGAATTCCGTATCTCTAAATCCCCAAGTAATTGAAACACAGTTCATGCCTGCATTCTGGGCGGTTTCGATATCTACATCAGAATCTCCTACATAGATAGCATTCTTTCGGTCAATGCCCAGCTCTTTCAAAGCGGCAAGAGCAGTATCTGGTGCCGGTTTCCGGGCAATTCCGATCTTTTCACCAATGGCAACCTGAATATACTCCGCAAAGTACTGATCCCGTAATTTCTTTACTGCGGAATCAATCTTATTGGATACGATCGCCATAGCAATGCCACGATTCTTCAACTCCTCCAGCAACATTCTAATTCCCGGATACGCATCCGTTTTATCCTTATAATGCTTATCATAATATTCCTGAAAATCCTGAAAGGTCTTCTCAAAGGCTGGATTAGCGATTCCATCCGGCACCGCCCGGATAACCAGATTCCGGATTCCATTTCCGACAAATTTTCTTACTTCATCAATACTGCGGGTTGGCAGACCGTTCGCCTCCAATGCCACATTTAAGGAATTTGCCATATCTTCTAAGGTATTCAGCAGCGTTCCATCCAGATCAAAGATGACTGCCTTGATCTCTTCCTGTTCATAAACCGCATCCATAAGACGATATTCTTCCTCAAAGACCTTTTTCTCTATGATCATGATCCTCTGAGGTTCATCCACGGATACTGCTAGGTAGTCCCCCGGCATACCTCTCATGTAATCTTCCTTATGCTTCTGGTTGAAAAGCTTCACATTACAACTCAATTGCTTCGCCTGTAAGAGCACAGAGCCCTTGGATACACAAGTCTTAGCATAGCTTAAGGCTTCTAAAGCTCGTCCTTTTGCATTGTTTCTGATCCTTGGTTCATATTCTAAAGCTCCCGCTTCATATTTCTGCTCGTAGATAATGAAGTTTTCTTCAAAATAATCCTTTTTACAGTGAATGATATTGCCTTTTGCACCGATCAACAATACAGAATCTTTTTCTACCTGGATCGTTGCATCCCCCTCCAGACTTCGGGTTGCAATCTCGAATTTCTTACCATCTGCCACTTCTTCCGAGAATAATTCTGCCACATAAATATAACCCATAGGAATGGATTTCTCACGGTATACCTTCATTCCCCCTAATTCCGGAATCTCTTCCGTTTCGTCTATAACCATAGTATTATCAAAATACTCTTCCATTCTTTTTACTAAAAAGAATTTGATGGCAGAGGCCGTAGGACGCTCCCTCTTTCCACTCTCATCTAATTCCATTCGCGGAGTAAGTCCCTTTTCCTCACAGAATTCTTTATAGGCAGTACATAATAATTCTCCCTGGATCTGTCCACCGGCTTTTCTCTTATGTCCACCGCCGGAGCCAATCCCCTTACTGATCATATCTGCCATCTCATTGGCTTTCGCTTCTTTGATACAACTTCGTACAGAGATCTTAACCCCTACCGGCAGCACAGAAAATACCAAACAGGTATCTACTGCATCTACTTCCAGCACCAGATCGCTGATCACACCCAAAAGGTTCGGATCGCAGGCACCAACTTTTACTACTGCAAATCGGTGCTCCTCATTATAATCATACTGCATTAATGCCGCTCCAGCCATTTCCAGCTCGTCCAAAGACAGATTGGCATTCTGGAATCGCACCATAAAATCCTGTTCAAATTTCGCATCATCTCGAAGATCTCGGTCTAACGGATGGGAGATTTCCATAAATCCGCCTGTATCCATATAAAGCCCATAATATAAGGCAGTTGCCAGATATGGATTTTGATTTACATCATAACCGGCTTTCTTCAGCATCTGCCATACCAGAGTACTACAAGCACCTAAGGCACTTTTTACTTCATGTAATTCAGGCAGCTTCACACTTAACCGATGATGGTCGATCACAGCTACATTCTGGGCATTAAAATGAGTTACATTTCCTGCCCCATACTGACAGTCCACCGTAACTAAAAGTTCTGGTGGTGTTAAAGTGGTTACATGTTCAATCGGTATCTTTAAGCAATCTACCATAAGAGTCAGATTATTTTTCCGAATGATATTATTTCCACCGTAGATCAAAGACACTTTCTTTCCGTGATCTTTACAATACTGATAAATACCAAATCCGCTGGCAATGGCATCTGCGTCCGGGTTGTCATGACATTGTACTACGATTTCTTCAAACTTTAGTAGCTCTTGTAATTTCAATGGTTCCTCCTATTCCAGATATGGGAAAAATACCCCACTCTGATCCTTTTTATCAAACATCGCATTATATTGTAAAACTTCATAGAGACTTATCCACTCTGCTTCTTCTCCTGTGGCATCTTCTATATAACAGTAAGTCTCTTTTTCTTTGGAATAATATCCTCTGGAATTGATCGCCGGGATCACTTCCATGCAATCTGCTAAAAATTGCTCATACGCAGGCAGTTCGATCCCTGCCTGACTCAGTGCCATGGTGGACAGATAATTTAAACTGGTGATAGGCACAGTTTCCTCTTCACTGTCATAATTCGTCCAAATAAAAAATGGTACGGTATACAAGGCTTCCAATTCTTCCATATTCAGTCCGGACAGCCCTTTTCCATTTAAAAATGGATAAAATCCTGAACTTAAGCTAGGCTGATGATCTCCGAAAAATACGATCTCTACCGGTCTGTCTACCTGTTCAAAATAAGTGACCAATTTCTCCAGTGCCTTGTCGCTTTCCCGTATCAGGGAAAAGTACTGGTTGGCGTCCGTATAGGACTTTCCTATCTTATAATATTTCTCATCAAAATTCTCGTAAGTTGTGGTATATCCTCCATGATTCTGCATGGTGATCCCCATAAGAAATAATTTCTCATTGGATGGACTGCTTTCATACCGCTCTATGATCTTATCATAAAGTTCTTCATCTGAGATATACTCTCTGATCAATTTTTCCTGATTAAAATTCTCAATAAAATACATCTCATCAAATCCTAAGGTCGGATAGATCTGATTCCGGCTCCATCCCGTAGCATAATATGGGTGCATTGCCACGCAGGTATACCCTATGTTCTTCAGGGTTGAGACCAGGGAAGTGGGCTCATCACTTAAATACTGCTGATAGACCACAGATCCTTCCGGCAAAAATGCCATGGTATTTCCCGTCAGAAATTCCCACTCGGAATTCGGGGTTTTTGCTCCGAAAACAGAAGAAAGAGCATAGCCTTTGATGGTATTTTCCTCCAAGGAATCCATAAATGGCGTCAGCGGTGCATTGGTCTCCATCTCTCCGATCACAGACAGATCTGCGAAAGATTCATTCATGATCACGATAATGACCGGATCTTCTTCCGATGTGTTTAATTCTCCATCATCATCCTGATAATGCTGTTCCAAATAGGCGATCAATTCCGTAGAATAATCCTCCGGTGGCGCCACAAAACTATCCCGGATCCCCAAAACGAAATTCAAAACATAGCCATTTCGGTAGGTTCCCTTCTGTTCCCAGGTCTCCGTATTATAGTCATAAGACTCGTAATATACCGTAAGTCCGCATAAGATTCCCAGCATACAGGCGATCACCCGCATAGGCATCACCTTTTGAAAAACAATAGGAATCCTGATGGCCAAGGCAAAAAACAACACTGCAGCCAGGATCACATAGGCTCCCCTGTCATGAAGCTCTAATTTATAGCTTCCCGCCACGCTAAGTCCCGTTCCAATAGAACGAAGATCTGCAAAGCCAAACTCATTCTGCCGAAAAAGATATACAAAATAATTAATAAATCCCAGGATCAGAAAAAATCCATGGCTTATCACACAACTGATGGCGGTA
Organism: Agathobacter sp.; assembly: GCA_017623935.1. Taxonomy (GTDB): domain Bacteria; phylum Bacillota; class Clostridia; order Lachnospirales; family Lachnospiraceae; genus Roseburia. Next base: position 16,687 of record JAGAOC010000084.1, read on the forward strand.
TGGTTAGAGATCATCTGCACCAACAGATAGATCACTAATATACACAACACGTTTAATTGTAGTTTTTCGGAAGATGTTTTTTGGAATAATTCCTGTTCCAAAAGCAGATACTGTATGGAATACATGGTAAGAATGGAACCGCCTCCGAACAGAAGTCCCATCCAGATCCAAGGCAGCCTTTCATCTAAGGTGATCTCCAGATTCAGGATCACACTAAGAGCCACCACAAATATCGGCACCGCTACAAATGAGATATGGGCAGCCTGCCAAAGTACCAAACTTAGAACCGTTGACAGCAGGATCCACACATTTGCTTTCTTATTATATTTCCACTTTATACTGCATTTGATCTTCATAACCTCAACAATACAACAAAATTAAGGCACTGTAAACAAGAAATCTTGTATTTTCTGCCCTTTTCGTTTACTCTTTTTACAAATTATAATATAATGATAACAGTTTAAAAGAAGTTTCATTACAGGAGAATTTTATGCCAGGATTTGCTACGCATTACCTTTTTGGGGTTGACGCCTACAAAAAACTTACTTCACGAAAGCTCTCTGTGCGGATTGCCAGAAATCACCATGCCTATGCTTTAGGATTACAGGGTCCGGATATCTTTTTCTATTTCCTGCCGTCCTACCTTCTGCATAAGGAAAATATCGGCTCTTTGGCGCAGTCCAGCCAGACTGGCGAATTTTTCTCCCACCTTTTGGAAAGCAGACTTCTCTTTACCGCCAAACCAAAGGATCTGGCGGTGGCGGATGCTTATATCTTGGGCTTTATGGGGCATTATTCTTTAGATTGCACCGCCCACCCTTATGTATACGCGTTTACAGGGTACGACCCAAAGAATCCGAAGAGTAATGTGGAATATTTTGGAAAACACGCTTATTTCGAAGTGGAACTGGACAACACTCTGATCTATCGGAAGAAACATATCATCCCTTCCCGTTTTAAGCAGAGTCGCACCATTGCCCTGTCTCCAAGACAGCGTCGTGTCATTGCCAAAATGCTCAATTACACTTACCGTAACACTTATCCGGGACTTTTTTCCAATGATCTTATTATGCGAAGCGCCCCTTACTGGATGTTAGGCGGTCTTCATATTATTAACGATCCTTCCGGTCAGAAAAAAGTTCTCCTTCGCTGGCTGGAGCAGAAGCTGATCCATCATGCTTTTCTCTCTCCTATGCTGCCAAGCGACCGCTACCACTTTATTCCTGACCCATTAAATCTCCAACACAAAAAATGGACTCACCCTTGGACAGGTGAATCCTTTCAGAATGGCTTTTTAGATCTCTACAAAAAAGCCTTAAAACGCTATTTAGACCTGATGGATCAGTATGAGAATCTGCTGAAACATGGATTTTCCGAAGAGGCAAGACAATCCTTATGCCTCTCCTACGGAAACCGTTCCTTTTTAAGCGGTGAACCATTATAGCAAAAAAATTGCTTCGCAAGCTGCCTGGACGGTATTGCGAAGCAATAAATTTCTGCTCCGCATTGTTTGCGGAGTTTTTCTTATATCTGATTACATCTCAAAAAACTCTCTGATCTGTCCTTCTATAGTCTTCATCAATCTGGTTCTTGCTTCAATACTCGCCCACGCAATGTGTGGGGTAATGATAAGCTTGTTGCTGTCCTTGATTTTTCGCAATGGATTTTCAGGGCTCATTGGCTCTACGGACAGTACGTCCAATCCTGCAGCTGCGATTTCCCCAGAATCTAAGGCTTCTGCCAGATCCTGCTCTACAACGATCGGTCCTCTTCCTACATTAATGAAAATAGCAGAGGATTTCATCTTCCGGAAAGCCTCTTTGTTCATAAGGCCTTTGGTGTTCTCGTCTAACGGAGCATGAACTGATACAATATCAGATTCTGCTAACAGTTCATCCAAAGAAACTCGGTCATATCCTTCCTGGGTATTTTTTCCGGAAGTGGAGTAATAAATGACTCTGCAGCCGAACATCTTAGCAATATCCGCCACTCTTTTTCCGATATTTCCTAATCCGATAATGCCCCAAGTCATGCCCTTTAACTCATGGAAAACATTTGCAAAATGGGTAAAGGTCACATCCCCGATATATTTCTCTGATTTCACATAGTCATCATAATATGGAAGCTTCTCCAACAGATAGAACAACAACGCAAACGTGTGCTGAGCTACAGTCTCTGTGGAATATCCTGCTACATTTCTCCAGGCAATCCCTCTTTTTGCCAGATACTCCTTATCCAAATTGTTGGTTCCGGTGGCAGTCACACAGACCAGCTTCAAATGATCTGCCAGCCCGATGGATGTCTCATTGATCTCTACTTTATTTAATACCAGCACATCTGCGTCTTTGCTCCGCTCTCTAGCTTCCTCTGCACTGGAAAAGTCATATTTAATGACCTCTCCCAACTGATCATAACCGGAGAGATCGATATCATCCCCAATAGTTTTTGCATCTAAAAATACGATCTTCATAAAATTCTCCTTTCGAATATATGTAATGCGTTTGTGCCAAATGGCATAAAGCTTGAAAAACAGCCCTTTTGACCCCCGAATCCTGCCAGGGATCTCCTAGTAAACAAAATATTCCGGTGCCCGAAGACACCGGAATTCCTCTTAAACTGTAAATTTGTAAATGGTCTTGGAGGTGTATGGTGTTCCTCCCTGTACCAATGGAGACTGGAATGCTTCAACGTTCATAGCATTTGGATAGAACTGAGTCTCCAAGCAATATGCGCCCTGATCCACATATTCAACACCTTTTCCTTTGTGTCCATGAATAAAGTTCGCTGTATAAAGCTGGATTCCCGGACAATCAGTAATTACTTCCATACGGATTCCGCTCTCTGGAGCATATGCGATAGCTGCGGTGGTCATCTCCCCTGCTTCCTTGTCCAATGCAAAGTTATGATCATATCCGTTAGCGAATCCTAACTGCTCATGCTCTGCTTTGATATCCTGTCCGATCGGTTTTGCCTGACGGAAATCAAATGGAGTTCCTTCTACCGGCTCATTGAATCCCTTCGGAATGGATTTAGAGCTTGAAACTGGTGTGTAATGGGAAGCGAAGATCTGAAGTTCCTGACTGTGGTTCACTCCAGAATCATGTCCATTCAGATTCCAGTATGCATGGTTGGTAAGATTATATACTGTAGTCTTATCACACATTCCGTAATAAGAGATGATCTCTTCGTTATTATCTGTTAATTCAAAGGTAACTTCCAGTGTAGCATCTCCCGGGAAGCCTTCCAATTCCTCTAAACTTACAATGGTAAAAGTAATCTTATTCGCTTCGTGGTTCTTGACACTCCAGATCCTTCCGGAAACTGCATGCTGCCCACTGTGAAGATTGTTCTCAAAATAATCATTAGCGTCCAGTTTATAAGTCTTGCCTTCTACCTCGATAGAAGCACCTGAAATACGGTTCGCATTACGGCCTACAGTTGCACCAAAATATGCAGTCTCTCTCTCATAAACAGATACATCATCATATCCTAAGACTACATCCCGCTCTACACCGTTCTTATCTTTTATAAAAATGGAAACGACAGAAGCACCGAAGTCTGTGAGTACCATTCTCATTCCATTATTATTGGAAATCTCATAAGTATAGGTATCTTCGCCTTTGCTTGTTTTTCCAAAAAATTTCTTATTCATATGTCCCTCCTGCACGTTAACGACATGTTATGCCTTCTCTTTTAGATTTTACGCCATTTCTTCCCATATGTAAAGAAAAGACTTTATTTTCTTAGAACTATTTTTTGAAAAACTCTTAATTTTTCGTAGCATCTTGCCGAAAAAGATATTAGATACGGAGATCTATTTCCACAGGTCAAATCATTTCATTTAAGATCTGTGACCAACAAGGAGGTAACTTTTATGCCATCATCTACCGCTGAAAGTACAGGTATCAGTTTATCACTGACCTATTATATGAGAAATTTTTATAAATCTAATCCAACTACCTACAAGGCTTCCATCAGAAAAGATTATACGGATAGTGAATTGTCTTACGAAGATGCTCGTGCTTTAAAACGGGCAGCAAGACAACTTATGTCCTACGACATTTCCGATGAAGACACTGGCGAAGATTTCTATGAATCCATTCAGGCTTTTGTGGAGACTTATAATAATACTATGGAATCCTCCGGTTCTTCCAGTGATCGGGATATTGCCCGCAGCCACAAGAATCTGGAGAAACTGACACAGAAATATTCCGAAGAACTGAAAGAGATCGGATTAAATATTCAGGATGATGGTTCTCTAAAGATCACCGAAAGCATTTTAAAAGGTGCCACAGGCAAAGAACTCAAAAAAGTCTTTTCCAAGGAGGCTGGTCTGATGAGCCAGACCCAGAGTCTCGCTCGGAAGTTAAACCAGAATTCCTATGATGTACTTTATACACAGCTGACCGGAAACGGCGGCCGACTGAATATTGTTTTATAATAGTCAAAATAAAATATAGAAAGGAATCGTTTTCTCAAAACGATTCCTTTTTTTGTAGCTATTATTCAAATGTCAAAAAGGCTGGATATCAAATGCTATTAAGCGATCCCATCGCCCAAGAGCACCCTCTCTATCTCTTCTCTGCTAGCAGTCACTGAACCCTGGATCATAATGTTGCTACCGCCGCCCCTAGAATTTAATTCTTCTTTTAATTTCATCGCAAGAGCCTTGCAATCCACATTTTTGCTTCCAATTATATAAGAAAATCCACTTTCTTCTTCTCCTGTGAAGATTCCACAGATCCCTCCATGAACTTCCACCAGTTCATTAATGACATTACGCATGACTGGTGCCTCTAAATCTCTTTCAAAAAGAAGGACATTTTCCTGTTCTGCTGGAATTTCTGCTGTCTTATAAGCCAATAAAGTCTGCTTTGCAGAAGTTAATTGTGCTTTTAAGTTCTGATTTGTGGCCTTTAATTTCTCAACGTTTTCCACTAAAGCATCCTGATTTGTGGACAAATTGTTCATAAGTGAAGTGATCACCGCTGCCTTCTCTCTAAATGCCCGAAGTGCACGAAAACCACACAGGATACTGATGCGGACACCACCTTTATAGCTTTGTACATTCATAACTTTTAAGATTCCGATCTCGCCAGTGCGTTTTACATGAGGCGCGCAGCAGGCACATACATCATAGCCCGGGACCGTAACGATGCGAACCTGTCCTTCGATCTCAATCTTGCTACGATATTCTAAAGTCTCCAGTTGTTCTCTCGATGGGAAAGTTACCTCTACCGGAATGTTCTTGGCGATGGCTTCATTGACCTTCCACTCTACTTCTTCTACGTCTTTTTCACTTAAGACTCCGTCAAAATCCATGGTAACGATCTGGTTGCTCAGATGAAATCCTACATTATTAAATCCAAACATAGTGTGAACGATCCCTGAGAATAAATGCTCCCCTGAATGTTGCTGCATATTAAAAAAGCGATGCTGCCAGTCGATCTTTCCGCTTATCTTTGTCCCCAACTCTAGAGGCTGGGCAAGACGATGATAGATCACATCTTTTTTAATCTGAACATCTAAGACCTCAATGTCATTGATCCTTCCCATGTCCGGGCTCTGTCCTCCCTCTTCCGGGAAAAACAAAGTCTGATCCAATACAACCTCATAGGTCTTGTCTTCCCTCTCTTCACAGGAAAGCACTTCTGCTGTAAATTCTGTTGCATAGGCGTCTTTATCATATAAACGCACGGTCTCTTTCATTTCTTTCATATCGTACCTCTTACATTATTTTTTCTGATAGTATCTTACTATTTTTTTCGGGTTCCTACAAGATGTTTCGTTTCCATATCACGCCGCGCCGGGTTGTCCAAGAGTTCTCCCTCTGCATCGTATCTGGAACCATGGCAAGGACATTCCCAGGTCTTTTCCTCTTCGTTCCAGATCAATCCACATCCCATATGGGTGCAGCGTTTTTCTTTTGGCCCCAGCCAGCCTTTTGCCAGCCCCACTACGCTTTCGATCAAGTCTGTACACAGGTTTTTAAATCCTGCTTTAATTAGCAGTCTTTGTGGTGTAAATACCTGTCTATATGGGTTATCCCTTTTGCAGATTGCATCACTGATCACCATTGCCGCCACCATAGAAGAGGTCATTCCCCATTTCTGGAACCCTGTGGCAATATACCAATATGGCCGCCAGATAGAATATTGTCCAATAAAAGGAATCCTATCATGAGGCATACAATCCTGAGCCGACCAACAAGCTATCTCCGTGGCATGAGGATAATATTCTCTGGCTCGATTTCTTAGATCGCAAAATCCCCCTCGTTCTTCTCCCGTTCTATGGGAGCCACCTCCCAGCAAAAGGGTACTGCCTGCCCCTCGAAAGGATAATCCGTCATCGTCAATCCCATAATACATCCCGGAGAGTTTCTCTGGGATCCGTTTACCTTCCAACGCCAGCACATAGCTTCTACTCTGGTGTTGCCTTATAAAATAAAATCCTGGTATAATTAAGAACGGATAATGTGCTGCAAAGATGATATTCTCTGCAGTGACCTTTCCCTTCTCCGTATAGATCTCATGTTTCTTTACAGAAACGACCTTGGTATGCTCATAAATCTGAATCCCTTCGGATATCTTTGAAATAAATTCCAAAGGGTAAAACTGCGCCTGATCCTCAAAACACAAGGCTCCTGTTACCTGAAATGGAAGCTCCTGTATCTCCGTTCCTTCTATATAATGTGCCTTTATCCCCAATTCCAGGGCGGCCATCTCCTCCAGTTTTAATAGTTCTCTTCCTTCTTCCCTTGTAGAGTATAAATAGGAAGGAATCCGTTCAAAATGGCAATCGATCTGCTCTTCTTCGATGATCTTTTCATAGGCCAAAATAGCCTCTTCATTTGCTCTTGCATAACCTTCTGCCCGAAGTCTTCCTGTATTTTTTATCATTTCCTTATAAATAAGTCCATGCTGACTGGTAATCTTAGCTGTTGTATTCTTCGTCTGTCCACTGGCAAGCTCCCCTGCTTCTAAGACAATGACCTCCTGCCCTCGTTTTTTCAGGAAATAAGCAATCAGGATCCCTGCCATTCCTGCTCCAATCACTACATTTTTTGCAGAAATATCTCCTTTTAGCTCTTCCCGGGAAGATAGTGGCGTTTTTTGACTCCATAATGACTGCATATTCCTTTTCCTCCAATTTTTTCTGATTTTTGAATAGTTTTCCCATTTATATTGACTTTATCTATAATTGACTATTCTTTCTTTTCCTAGTATAATATAAATACTATTTGCATTAACCGTTTAAAGTGTTAATGTCACAAAAAAAGGGAGAATAAAGACAATGAAAAAAGCAACAAAATTCTTATCACTTGTCATGGCTTCTGCCATGATCTTATCCGCCACCGCTTGTGGCACCGGTTCAGGAAGCGCAAAGGCTAAATACAACGTTGGTATCTGCCAGCTCGTTGAACATCCAGCTTTAGACGCTGCTACTCAGGGCTTCCAGGATGCCTTAAAAGAGAAATTAGGAGATGACGTAGCTTTCGACGTAAAGAACGCTCAGAACGACTCTCCAACCTGTTCTACCATTACGAATACTTTTGTATCTAATGGTTATGACCTGATTTTGGCAAATGCAACACCTTCCCTTCAGGCAGCATCTGCTTCTACCGCTGAGATCCCAATCCTTGGAACCTCTATCACCGACTATGCAACAGCTCTTGGTATCTCTGACTGGACAGGAGTGACCGGCAAGAACATTTCCGGAACCTCTGACCTTGCTCCACTGGACAAGCAGGCTGAATGTATCAAAGAACTTTTCCCAGATGCAAAGAACATCGGTATCCTGTACTGCTCTTCTGAGGCAAACAGCAAATATCAGGCAGATGTGATCAGCCAGTATTTAACTGATCTGGGATATACCTGCACAGTATTTACTTTCTCTGATTCCAACGACGTAGCTGCAGTTACTCAGAGTGCTTGTGATGCCAGCGACATTATCTACATTCCAACTGATAATACCGCTGCAAACTGTACAGAAGCTATCAACAACGTAGCTCTTCCAGCAAAAACACCTATCTTCGCTGGTGAAGAAGGAATCTGCTCCGGTTGTGGTGTAGCAACTCTTTCTATTGACTATTATGATATTGGATTCCTTGCTGGCGAAATGGCTTACGAGATCCTTGTAAATGGTGCAGATCCAGCAACAATGGAGATCAAGACTGCTCCAGAAGTAACCAAGAAATACAATAAAGCTAATGCAGAATCTTTAGGAATCACTATCCCTGAGGACTACACTGCAATTGAAAGTGAATAATCGAGGATATTAAAATGATTGACTATTTTGCAAGTTTAAACCCTGTTACGTTTTTTAACGCACTGCCATCTAACGTTGCACAAGGTATGGTCTGGGGCGTTATGGCTCTGGGTCTCTATATTACTTTCCGTCTGCTGGACTTTGCAGACCTTACCGTTGATGGCTCTATTGCCACCGGCGGTGCTGTTACCGTTGTCCTTACCGTAAATGGCTGGAATGTCTGGGCAGCTCTTCTAGTTGCTACAGCGGCAGGCATTTTGGCAGGACTTTGTACAGGACTGTTACATACCCGTCTCGGAATTCCACCAATCCTAGCCGGAATCCTGACGCAGATCGCCCTGTACTCCATCAACCTCCATATCTTAGGAGGCTCTAACAAAGCCTTAAGCGTTGACAAATACAACCTGATCTTAAGTTCCAGAAATATTACTGGTGCCATTATTGCAGCCGGATTATTCTGCGCAATATTGATCGCCATATTATATTGGTATTTCGGAACCGAACAGGGCGCTGCCATCCGTGCGACCGGATGCAATCCTGCTATGAGTAAGGCTCAGGGTATCAACAATGATAATATGAAACTGATCGCGTTAGCCTTGTCTAACGGACTTGTAGCTATGGCTGGTGGACTTTTATCCCAGTTCCAGGGATTCGCAGATGTCAACATGGGACGTGGCGCCATCGTTATCGGTCTTGCTGCCGTTATCATCGGTGAAGTCCTTTGCGAAGCCATCCTTGGAAAACGTGCAAACTTTGCTACCCGCCTGATCTTCGTAGTAGTAGGTGCAATTATCTACTATATCGTTATCGGCCTTGTAATCTGGCTGAAGATGGATCCTAACGATCTGAAACTCTTCACCGCAATTATCGTAGCGATCTTCTTAGCTGTGCCATATCTTCGCGCACAACGGAAGAATTCCTTCAAGACCGCAGGAAAACGCAGTGCCGCTGCTTTAAAGAACCAGAAAGAGGAGGTCTAGATCATGTTAGAATTAAAAAATATTCACAAGACCTTCAATCTTGGTACAATTAATGAAAAAGTCGCTTTAAATGGCGTAAACCTTACTTTAAATGAAGGTGATTTTGTTACTGTTATCGGCGGAAACGGTGCCGGTAAATCCACTACTTTAAATGCCATCGCTGGTGTTTGGCCAATCGATGAAGGATCTATCCTTATTGATGGTGTAGATGTAACCGGACTTCCTGAGCATAAACGAGCTAAGTTCTTAGGACGTGTTTTCCAGGATCCTATGACCGGAACTACTGCTACTATGCAGATCGATGAAAACCTTGCTCTGGCAGCCCGCCGTGGAAAAGGCCGTACTCTTCGCTGGGGAATCACTTCCGAAGAAAAAGCACATTACCATGAACTGCTCAAGATGTTAAACCTTGGTCTGGAAGACCGTATGACCAGTAAAGTAGGTCTTCTCTCCGGAGGTCAGCGTCAGGCTATCACACTTCTGATGGCTACTTTACAGAAACCAAAGCTGTTACTGTTAGATGAGCACACCGCAGCCTTAGATCCTAAGACTGCTGCTAAAGTATTAGAGCTTACGGATCAGATCGTTGCTGAAAACAATCTGACCACCCTGATGATCACCCACAACATGAATGACGCTATTGCCCATGGCAATCGTCTCATCATGATGCACGAAGGACAGATCATCTTAGATATCGGACCAGAAGAGAAGAAAAAACTCACTGTAGAAGATCTTCTTCAGAAATTTGAAGATGTCAGTGGACAGAAATTCGCTTCTGACAAGGCTCTTCTGGGCTAGGCACTTTTCCTCTCTTAGAATGAGAGCTTCTGTGACCTTACCCAATCCTATGACCAAAAACCCCCGGCAGATCCTTCTGCCGGGATTTTTTAAGGAGAAAACCATGAACTATACTTATATTGTCCGTTGTAAAGATGATACCCTCTACTGCGGTTGGACAAACAACCTGGAAAAGCGATTAGCCAGCCACAATGCCGGTACAGGCGCGAAATATACCCGTTCCCGCCATCCTGTGACTTTAGTGTACTTCGAAACCTTCGACACGAAAGAAGCGGCTATGAGCCGGGAATACGCCATCAAACAGCTATCCCGCCAGGAAAAACTCAAACTGATCGCAGATTTTGAAAAAACAAAGCGACCTACTCTATGATCGACATTCAAGTGTCTTTCCTAGAAATAGGTCGCTTTTTAGTTTATCCTAATTATTATACTTTGAACTGACTGATACGGTTCATCAGCTCCATAGATTCTTTTTTCAATTCATCCGCACTTTCCGCTACCAGACTGCTGCCACTAGTGACATTTCTTGTCTGCTGATTCAATCCTTCTGCAGACTGAGCGATCTGATCTGCTGCCTGTACCTGATTTCTGGAGATCTCTTTCATCATTCCGGAGACTTCTTCTACTTTGCCTACCAGATCGATCATCTGGTTTACTCTCTGATTGGTCTCTTCTACTTTCTGATACAAGCCCTCAAAAGTAGCACTGGCTTCTGAAACCACTTCCACGTTCGCCTGTACCTCTTCCACACTTTCATTCATGTGCTGTACCGCTTCATTCATGGTGGTCTGAATCTGATCTGTCAGCTTGGAGATCTCATCCGCTGCTGCACTACTGTTAGTAGCTAATTTTCCAATCTGCTCTGCTACAACCGAGAAGCCTCTTCCTGCCTCTCCTGCTCTTGCAGCTTCGATAGAAGCGTTCAAAGACAACAAGTTGGTCTCTTCTGCGATATCTACGATCATACGAACCATATTTCCAATCTGGGAAACGATATCGCCGACCTTATCCAATTGATCAGAAAGAACTGTAATAGAGGAATTGATATTCGCCATACCTGTATGAATATGCACCATATCGTTCTTTCCACTCTTAGACATCACAACACTTTCTTCCATGAGTCTCTCTGCTGCTTCTCCCTCATCATTTGCCTGCTGGATCAGATCTGCCAGATTATCCATCTGAGAAGAAGCGTTCTCTACTGCCTCAGAAAGCTGTTCTACCATATCTCCCAACATTCCCATTTCCTGTTCCTGCTTCTTGGAAGAATCCTGCAGAGAATCAGATACTTCTCCATTTTCCACAGATTGACGTTCCAGCCAGCCTGCGATTCCACTGATCTCAGAGATAGTGCTTCTCATATGCTGAATGAACATCTGCATATTGCTACTCATCCGGGCAATCTCATCATTTCCCTTGGTCTCGATATTCTGGGAGAAATCCCCTTCTGCGATCTTATCTATAACATCTGTCATTTTTCTGACTGGTTTTACAATGCGATTCATGATCTGTAAGATCACAACGATCAGGATCACTGCTGCGGCAGTACCGATCAGCGCCATAATGATCTCCATCTTATGTAAATCCGCCAGAACTGTACTTTCTTTCACATAGGTAACCAAATACCAGTCGGTATGCTCTACTTCATTCAGGCAGACATAGTATTTTCCACCTTTTCCGTTAATAGAGATTACCCCTGTCTTACCTTCTTCTAAGGCTTTTCCTACTGCTGTATATAAAGGATCGATCCCATCTGTTCCAAGAGTTACCGCCATCATCTCTGTATCCACATGAGCAATGATGGTCTGGCTTCCCTGAGTTACCAAGAATGCATCTTCCTCTTCTTCGTTACTGATAGTCTCCACTTGGTCAGCCACAAGATCTAAATAAACATCAGAAGCTAAAACTCGAACCGCTTTATCATAATCCACCCGCACGGAAGCACTTACGCAAACCTGTCCTGTCATGGAATCATAATATGGCTCCCCAAAGGCAAAGCTTTCGTTGTCTTTTCCATCTACATACCAGTCACGTTCCACTAATACCCAGTCATCACCTGGTTCCCAACCGGAACCATCCAGATAGATCCCTGTATCATCTCCCATGTAAAGTCCATATGGATACGCAGGATTTTTCTCCAAAGTAGTTTCCAGATACTGCAACGTCTCCTGATCATTGGAAAAAGCGCCTTCTTCAATGGTATCCTGATAGATCTGCAACTCTCCTAAGATCTGGTTCGTCCAGGTACTGATCTCCTCCGTATAGACCTTAGATCTTGCGTCTAACTTCTCCTGAGATAATTTGATCACCATATTTCTTGACAGTGCAAAAAATGAAACGATCAATACCAAAACGATAGGAATGACCACCATAACCAGCTTCATTCCCATGCTCATGCCTTTTTTCTTCTGCATAGGGCCCCCCTTCAATCGAATTTCATATTCCCGTCAAGGCTGACAAAACCTGACATTTTATTATAACACAGGGTTTTCTCCTATGACAATGGGGTCAATCATCATATTTTTCCTTTAATTTCTTGTTGATGTCATTTGCCTGCTTTAAATCCACCAGATAATATACTCCAAAACAGATCAGATACACAACTACCACATCTACTGCCATAACGATCCAGCCCTTATAATTCCAAGTAATCCAGCCAAACCATTTTCCGCAAACCAGCATAACAGCATATAATGCCAGATAATGAAAGATATACCCAAGGATCTCTATTATCCTTTTTCCATATTCCCTAATCCTGATAAAAACGGTGACCAGAGTGGTAAGTAATCCCGCCAACAGAACCTGTCCTAAAATCTCTGCCGGAACTACATCCATTCCTTCACTTGTCACATTGATGGCGCAGACCACAAGGATACTTGTAGTAATATACATATACCATTTGATATATTCAGCTAATCTTTTCATCGTGATTTCCTCCTATATTCCCAATTTCTTCTTTAATTCCATTACATATTGGCGGGATATAATGATCTTTTCTTCGTTCTTCAGCTTCGCTTCAAAACGCCCGTTAAAGATTGGCTTGATATATGCAATTTTCGCCATGTTCACAATTTAAAAGATATCTTTTGGTATCAGCTTTACGATCTTATCTTCCAGATACCCTGTCAGTTTATTCTCTTCTGTTTTCAGAGAATAGACCAATTTCATCAACTTCTCATCTAAGGAAGCACAGCGCAGGATAATCTCATCTTCCTCCCCTGGCTTGGGAGTTTCTATGGTTATTTTCATTCTGCTCTCCTGTTATCTATCTGTTTTTTTGCTGTATTTTAACATACATACACCTATTACCAGAAAGATAATACCACAAACCAGCAACAGGAGCCACTCTTCTGTTATTCCGATCTCTTTATCAAATACGTCTAACGTGATTCCCATAACACTGCGGAATTCTGAAACGATCTCCTCAGGCAAGCCCGCGAAAGTGGTCTCCACAATATCTTTTGTCATAACGGTTCGGAACATGGAAGCTCCGTAAATGATCGGCGTACATTTCATAAGATTTCCTATAGTTTCAGAAGCGCTTCCAATTGGAATATAGATTCCTCCCAAAAATCCCACTAAAGTTCCGATCACTGTACCAATTCCGCTCCAGGCACCTTCTGTTTTTGCAGCCATTGCAAGCAGATACATCAATGCCGCATACACAAAAGAATTCACCATGATCATTCCGACCAACTGCACATGAGTCATGGCGGAAAATGCTTCCATTCCCTGAGAAACTCCATAAATCTCTGTAATGACCAAAGTAAGGGTGCAGATACAAACAGAAGCGATCCAGGATGCTGCCATATACCCAGCTGTAATAATGGTTCGGCTCACTGGCGCCGTGTAGATTGAATTTAATTTTCCAGTCACTCTGTCCTTGATCATAACGGAATATACTGCCATAGTAACCGTAACTGCGTTAATAGAAATGATTCCTGCAAAAGTCCAAGAAAGAACCAGAAGTATTGCATTTTTCTCATCTGCTACCGCATCTCTGCCTGGAAACTGCTCCAATATACCTAAAATTCCTTCTACACTACTGTCTGCTATGAAAAACATCATGAGACAGATTACGATGATCATGGATAATAGAGAAAAGAAAATAGCCCCTTTATCCCTAAAATAGATCTTTAAATTTCGCCCTGTTATTGTGAAAAACTGTTCCATTTTATCTCTCCCCTTCCGCTTCCAATTTTCTTCCTACCGCATTTAAAAATACGTCATCCATATTTCCCTGTATTACTTCAAATCCACTGATCTTCTCTTTTTTCTCCTGAATGATAGGCAAAGAAGCCAGTGTGGAAGGAATCGAGATTTCTTCAATCTCTCCTGTTCTATAGAACAGTTTTAACTTATCCATTGCATATTTTTCTTTTAGTTCAAATGGCGTCCCAGAAGTAATGATCCTGCCATGATCCATAATGATGATCTGGTTCGCTCCTGCTGCCTCTTCCATATAGTGAGTGGTAAGAAAAACCGTCATTTTCTCTTTTTTCTGCAGTTCTTCAATCGTATTCCACACATCCAGTCTGGTTGCCGGATCCAGCCCTGTAGTAGGTCCATCTAAGAAAAGGATCTTCGGTGTATGCATAAGTGCCGCTGCGATCTCACATCGTCTCTTCTGCCCACCGGAAAGAGTTCGATACTGCTTCTTCAAAATTACATCCAGTTTTAATATTTCACTAAGTTTCCTACATTGCGCTTCGGCTTCCTGCTTTGTCGCCCCGTGAATGATCCCCCGGCACATAAGATTTTCCTGTACCGTCAAAATATCATCCAGACAGTTCTGCTGGTACACGATTCCTATGTTTCTGCGGATCTTGGAATCTCCTTTTCCCAATTCCTCTCCACAGATCTTTGCACTTCCCCCAGTTGGTGAAAGAAGGGTTGCCAACATATTGATCACAGTTGTCTTACCGGCTCCATTCACACCCAGAAATCCCAGCATAGTTCCTTCTTCTACACAAAAAGATACGTGATCCACAGCCGTCACATCATTATATTTCTTTGTCAGATCTTTAACTTCAATAATGCTCATGTTCTACCTCCATCTCCTGTATGAAGGTATCATAACAGACGGATTCGCTGGCTTCAAGCCTTCTACGGTAACTTACATCCACCAAAGGGTAAGTTACAAAATTGAAGGGTAAACTGCGCAAAATTGACACGTAGCGTCTTTCATTTACCAGGGATCTCCCAGTAAATGAAAAGGCTTCCCGATCTCTCAGGAAGCCCTAAATCATTTATTTCTTTTTTCTCAAAAACTCTATGCTTCTGCCTGTTCTTTCTTCTTAAACAGTTTCTGGAAACAGCTTGCAGCCACTAAAACACCAAGCACCATCAGAAGTACTGCAATGATCAACTGAAGACCATCTACCAGGAAAGTTGCATTTCCACTTGCCACATTGGAAACCAGTGCGATAAATTTCTGGATGAGTGCAGTAAAAGTCACTGCCAGCATGGTAAACATTGGTATGTACAGTGTCCAACCAGTACGACCAGTGGTCTTTAAAAATACAGAGAGTGCGATAAGTACCAACGCTGCCAAAAGCTGATTTGCAGAGCCAAATAATGGCCATACGTTGTTGTATCCGCCCAGGCATAATAACCATCCGAAAAACAGAGTAATAATAGTTGCAAAATACTTATTTGTTAATACTTTTCTTATTCCACTCATTTTTGCAGGATCTGTTGTATCTTCATAGAATAATTCCTGGAAAGACATTCTTCCGATTCTTGCAACGGAATCCAGAGATGTCAGTGCCAGTGCAGATACACACATGGTCATAAATACCGTTGCAATCTCTACAGGTACCCCCAATGTCTCTAAAAATCCTGCTACGCCTGCAGAAAAGATTGAAAATGGTGTTCCGTCTGGTTTTGTTCCATTTACTGCAACAGCACCGACAACTACCAATGCGATAATTCCTAATAAAGATTCAACCACCATGGCACCATATCCTACCATTGGCATATCTTTCTCGTTGCGGATCGTCTTAGAAGATGTTCCGGAAGATAC
>JAGAOC010000085.1 GCA_017623935.1 Agathobacter sp.
GTCAAATCCTAAGTCCATCAGCTTCTTAGAACAGATATTGCCTCTTGCCCTTCCACTGCAGAGAAATGTCTTGTGCCCGTTCTCTTTTAGTTTGGCTATGGTGTCTATGGTACTCTGGGGGATTTCCATATGGTCATCCCAAATGGTTCCGTCAATATCAAAAAATACTAGCTTTGACATATTTATTCATCCTTTTTTCGTTTTATTCTTGGATTCAGGTGGCAAAGAGTTTTTATTCTCACACCATGTCATTTAGGACAAACGAATTACTTTTTGCCCGTTGTCCGGAAAAAGAACTTTACCTTATTTTCCTTAAAACACACTTTGCCTTGACGCAACCGGCGCAAATTCGCCATCCAGGCTCAGTTGCACCTTTCTGGGACATCCCTGTCCCAGAATTGCTAAATTCATAAGGAAAATAAGAAAGTTCTATTTTTCCTCCCAAATGGGCAAATTCATAATACCTTTGCCCTAAATGACATCTGGTTTTATTATAAAGCTCTTTGCCACCTGAATCCAACTTGTGAAATACCCTAAGATGATACCACATTCCCAGAAAAAAAGACAGCCTGGCGAAAATTTTGTGCTAGGCTGTCTTCTATAAATTTAGAAACATCTTATATTCATTTCTACTGCACTGACAGATACATCTTTCTACCGCACTGACGGATACATTTTTCTACTGCACTGACAGATAAGAATATCCCATCAAACTCTCATCTACTTCTCTGGCGGCTTCTCTGCCTTCCCGGATTGCCCATACGACTAAGGACTGGCCCCGGTGCATATCCCCGGCGGTGTAAACATTCTTCACGGAGGTAGCGTAGCTGTCGGCTGGGGTGGAGACGTTGGTTCTCTGGTTTAATTCTACCCCAAAGGCTTTGGCGATGTAGTTCTCGGTTCCTAAGAAACCAGCGGCGATCAATACCAGTTCTGCTGGGATCTTCTTCTCGGAGCCGGCAACTTCTACCATATTCATGCGTCCGGTGGCTTCGTCTTTTTTGCTCTCTAGGCTGACAATCGTAAGACCATTTAAGTTGCCGTTCTTATCCTTGTGGAATTCCTTAACGGTGGTCTGATAGATTCGTGGGTCATTGCCAAACATGGCAATGGCTTCTTCCTGGCCGTAGTCGGTCTTTAAGACCTTTGGCCACTCTGGCCACGGATTGTTGGCTGCACGCTCTGTTGGAGGGCAAGGCATCATTTCCAGCTGGGTCACAGATTTTGCGCCCTGACGGATGGCTGTGCCTACGCAGTCATTTCCGGTGTCTCCGCCGCCGATGATCACTACGTTTTTGCCTTTGGCATTTACGAATTTTCCGTCTTTTAAACCGGAGTCTAAGAGACTCTTCGTGGTCTGGGATAAATAATCCACTGCAAAATAGATTCCTTTTGCATCTCTGCCAGGAGCTTTGATATCACGAGGATTTTTAGCACCACAGCAGAGGATGACACGGTCAAATTCTTTTAAAAGGTCAGCTGCTTTCTTGTCTGTGCCTACATTACAGCCTGTCACGAAAGTCACACCTTCCTCTTTCATAATGTCGATCTTGCGGTCAATGATGTGTTTTTCCAGTTTCATATTTGGAATTCCATACATTAACAGACCGCCTACTCTGTCATCTCTTTCAAAAACAGTTACCAGATGACCACGCTGGTTCAGCTGGTCTGCTGCAGCAAGGCCGGATGGGCCTGAGCCGATAATAGCAACTTTCTTACCGGTTCTTACCTTTGGAACCCGGGCTTTTGCATAGCCTCTCTCGTATGCTGTCTCGATCACTCCATGTTCGTTGTCCCGAACGGAAACCGGATCTCCCCAGTTTCCGCAGGTGCAGGCTTTTTCACAGAGAGCCGGACAAACTCTGGAAGTAAATTCCGGGAAATTGTTGGTCTTGTGAAGACGATTGTATGCCTGCTCCCAGTTTCCGGTGTATACCAGATCATTCCATTCCGGCACCAGATTGTGAAGAGGACATCCGGAAGTCATTCCTGCAATGGTTGCTCCTGACTGGCAGAATGGCACACCACATTCCATACAGCGGGAAGCCTGTTTCTGCTGCTCTTCTTTGCTGAGGAATACATGAAATTCATTATAGTTTTTAATACGCTCCTTCGGTTCTACCGATCTTGCGGTTATTCTGTCATATTCCATAAATCCTGTTGGTTTACCCATGACTTCTTCCCTCCTTAACCTCTTGTGTTGGCATAGAATGCCTCAATCTGTGCCTGTTCTGCATTTAAGCCTTTTTCTTCCATCTGTACGATCGCCATTAACATACGGTTATAATCGTATGGGATGACTTTCTTGAATTTTGGAAGATATTCGCTAAAGTGGTCTAATACTTCTTTTCCTTTTTCAGAATTGGTCAAAGTAACGTGTTCTTTGATCATTTCCTTTAACTCTAAAACGTCATATTTGTTGGTTACTTCTTCTGTAAATACCATGGACTTGTTGGTTCTCATGTAAAGATCGTTGTCTTCATCTAATACATAAGCAATGCCACCGCTCATACCAGCTGCAAAGTTCTTTCCAGTTTTACCAAGAACGACTACGCGACCGCCGGTCATGTATTCACATCCATGATCTCCTACCCCTTCGACAACGGCTGTTGCACCGGAGTTTCTTACGCAGAAACGTTCGCCAGCAACACCATTGATAAAGGCTTTACCACTGGTAGCACCATATAAAGCAACGTTTCCGATGATGATGTTTTCGTCTTTTTTATAGCTTACGCCTGCTGGTGGATAAACGATGAGTTTTCCGCCGGAAAGACCTTTTCCGAAGTAGTCGTTGGAATCTCCTACCAACTCTAAGGTCAGTCCCTTTGGAATAAAAGCTCCAAAGCTCTGTCCGCCGGCACCTTTACATTTTACAATGTAGGTGTCATCTTCTAAGGTATCATCGTAAAGCTTTGTGATCTCGGAACCAAAGATCGTTCCTAAAGAACGGTTGATATTGGTAACTTCCATATCGATCATTCTCTTCTGCTTCTTCTCTAAAGCTGGTTTTAACTGGGTCAGCATTTCCTTTAAGTCTTTGGTCTTATCCAATTCAAAATCGTATACCTGTTTTGGATCGAAGATGACTTTTTCTTTTCCACCTGCAAAAGGATTATTTAAAATGTTATCCAGTTTTAATCTGGACTGACGCTCGGATAAATCGTCGCGAACCTTTAAGAGGTCGCTTCTTCCTACCAGTTCATCTAAGCTGCGGCAGCCTAATTTTGCCATATATTCCCGAAGTTCTTCTGCAATAAAACGCATGAAGTTCTCTACATATTCCGGTTTTCCAGCAAAACGTTTCCGAAGTTCCGGATTCTGGGTTGCGATACCAGCTGGACAAGTGTCCAAGTTACAAACTCGCATCATAACACAGCCCATAGTTACTAATGGAGCTGTTGCAAAACCGAATTCTTCTGCTCCTAAACAAGCAGCGATGGCAACGTCACGACCGCTCATTAATTTTCCGTCGGTCTCAATCCTTACTTTATTACGAAGTCCATTCATGATCAAGGTCTGATGGGTCTCTGCCAGACCTAACTCCCATGGAAGACCTGCGTTGTGGATGGAACTGCTTGGTGCAGCACCGGTTCCTCCGTCATAACCGGAGATCAGAACGACCTGGGCTCCTGCTTTTGCAACACCGGCTGCAACAGTACCAACACCAGCTTCTGAAACCAGTTTTACAGAGATTCTTGCGTCTCTGTTGGCATTTTTCAGGTCAAAGATCAGCTGTTCTAAGTCTTCGATAGAGTAAATGTCATGGTGTGGTGGTGGTGAGATCAAGGATACACCTGGGGTAGAAAGTCTTGTTTTGGCGATCCAAGGATATACTTTCTTGCCTGGAAGGTGTCCACCTTCTCCCGGTTTTGCACCCTGTGCCATTTTAATCTGGATCTCCTGGGCACTGGTCAAATATCTGCTGGTTACACCGAAACGTCCGGATGCAACCTGTTTGATAGCGGAACAACGGTTCTTTCCGTCTGCTCCGATGGTAAGTCTGTCTTTATCCTCGCCACCTTCACCGGTGTTGGATTTACCGTGGAGGTTGTTCATGGCAATGGCAAGGGTTTCATGAGCTTCCTTAGAAATAGAGCCGTAAGACATAGCACCGGTCTTGAAACGGGTCACGATAGAATCTACACTCTCAACTTCTTCCATCGGTACGCCTTTTTTCGGATATTTAAAGTCCATAAGTCCACGGATATTGGTGGATTTCTGCTCTTCATCCACTAACTGGGTGTACTGTTTGAACATCTCATAGTCCCCACGTTTGGTAGACTGCTGCAACAGATGGATCGTTGCCGGATTGTAAAGATGAGCGTCTGCTCCACTTCTCATCTTGTGACGTCCCTTGCTGTCTAAGGTCAGGTCTGTTTCTAATCCCAGTGGATCATAAGCTGCAGAATGAAGGGAATCTACATCTTTTTCAATGTCGTTTAAGGTAATTCCGCCAATACGGCTGACGGTATTTGTGAAATATTTATCAATTACTTCCTTATCAATACCGATGGCTTCAAAGATCTTAGAGCCCATGTAGGACTGGATTGTGGAAATACCCATTTTTGCTGCGATCTTGATGATTCCGCCGATGACTGCTTTGTTGTAATCATCAATGGCTGCATAGTAATCTTTATCTAACATATGCTCGTCAATGAGCTGTTTTACAGTATCTAATGCCAGATATGGGTTGATGGCACTGGCACCAAAACCAAGTAATGTAGCAAAATGATGGACTTCTCTTGGCTCTCCGGATTCTAAGATCAGAGAAAGAGATGTTCTCTTTTTGGTCTTTACCAGATACTGCTGTAAAGCGGATACTGCTAAGAGGGATGGAATTGCTACATGGTTATCATCTACTCCTCTATCAGACAGGATGAGGATGTTTGCTCCATCTCTAAAAGCTCTGTCTGCTTCAATATAAAGTCGGTCAACCGCTTTTTCTAAGCTGGTGTTCTTATAGTAAACGATCGGAATGGTCTCTACCTTAAAACCTTCCACCTGCATACTCTTGATCTTCATTAAATCGGTGTTGGTGAGGATCGGATTGTCGATCTTAAGCACCTTACAGTTGCCTGGTTTTTCCTCTAAGAGGTTTCCGGCGGATCCAATGTAGACAGTCGTAGAAGTTACTACTTCCTCACGAATGGAATCAATCGGTGGGTTGGTTACCTGAGCAAAAAGCTGTTTGAAATAGTTAAACAGCGGCTCCTGATTGCCGGATAATGCTGCAAGAGGGGTATCTGTACCCATGGCAGCAGTGCCTTCTACTCCATTTTTTGCCATTGGGAGGATAGAATCTTTTAAGGATTCATAAGTGTAACCAAAGGCTTTCTGCATTCTCTGACGCTCTGGTTTTGTGTACTCCAGTACTCTCTGGTTCGGGATCTTAAGATCTGCAAGACGAACCATGTTCCGGTCGATCCATTCACCATATGGACGCATTCCTGCGTATTTTTCTTTTAATTCATCATCTCCGATGACTCTTCCTGCCTTGGTATCTACCAGAAGCATTTTTCCTGGGCGAAGACGATCTTTTTTCACGATCTTGGTTGGGTCGATCTCTAAAACACCGACTTCAGAGGAAAGGATCAGATAATCGTCATCAGTAATGTAATATCTGGATGGACGAAGTCCGTTACGGTCTAACACAGCTCCCATGATATCTCCATCGGAAAACAGGATCGATGCCGGTCCATCCCAAGGCTCCATCATAGTTGCGTAATACTGGTAAAAATCCTTTTTCTTCTGGGACATGATAGCATTGTTTGCCCATGGTTCCGGAATCAGGATCATAACTGCCAGTGGAAGTTCCATTCCGCTCATTACTAAGAATTCCAACGTGTTATCTAACATAGCTGAGTCAGAACCTTCTGTATTGATAACAGGAAGGACTTTCTGGAACTCGCCTCTTAATTTGCTGGATTCCATGGTCTCTTCTCGCGCCAACATCTTATCCGCATTACCACGAATGGTATTGATCTCACCGTTATGTACGATGAAACGGTTTGGATGAGCTCTTTCCCAGCTTGGGTTGGTATTTGTTGAGAAACGGGAATGAACTGTTGCGATAGCAGATTCATAATCCTCATCCTGCAGATCCAAGAAGAACAGACGAAGCTGTTCTACTAAGAACATTCCTTTGTATACGATGGTTCTACTGGAAAGAGATACCACATAGCTGTTATCGTTAGACTGTTCAAATACTCGTCTTGCCACGTAGAGTTTTCGGTCAAAATCCAGTCCCTGCTCTACGCCTTCCGGTCTTTTTACAAAGCCCTGCATGATATATGGCATACAGTCTACCGCTTTTTCTCCTAATTCCTTTGGATTACATGGTACTTCTCTCCATCCTAAGAATTCCATTCCTTCTTTTTCTACGATAACTTCAAACATCTTCTTTGCCTGATTCCGTTTGAACTCATCCTGTGGGAAGAAGAACATTCCGATTCCGTAATCTCTTTCCTCTCCTAATTCAATTCCTAATGGCTTAACTGCCTTTGAGAAAAATTTATGAGAGATCTGTAACAGGATTCCTACACCATCTCCTGTTTTTCCATCAGCGTCTTTACCAGCTCTATGTTTTAAGTTTTCTACGATCTTCAGTGCATTCAAAACAGTATCATGGGTCTTAATGCCTTTGATGTTTACTACTGCACCAATACCACAGTTATCATGCTCAAATCTTGGATCATATAAACCTTTGGCGACTGCTGTACTTTCATTCCACTGTTCTTTCATTCTTATATCCTTTCCGATTTTATAATCTGTTTTATTCCCCTGCATGGGGTGTCAAAAAGGGATTTCTTTTTTCTGGGTTCATTTTACTCCTCCAAAAAACCTCTGTAAACCCGCTTTTCTCGTTGAGTTGTCTAATAATTCGACTACTTAATATTATAAAATCTATTATCTGAAATCACAGTAAAAATAAACGGTGTATTTTTTATTTAGACACAATTTGAGCCTGTCTTCGCAGAAAACTCCTTATTTTATAAAGTGCGAAAACAGGCTCATTTTTGAATTGTGTCTAAATTGTGTCTCCATTTTCTGTCATAAGATTGGGGAATTATACCTTTTTTGCGTCCTTCTTCTTACCTCCCAGAAACAGGATCAAAAGACCTATGAAAAGACATACCACAGAAAGGATCCAGGCAAGAGGACTTTTATCTGTAAAACTCTCAAACAGTCCAAACTCTGTCCGGATCACTGCCAAGGCATTGGCTCCCATATGTCCGACAGCTGCTACATACATATGACCTTTTTCATGCATCATATATGCCAGTACCATTCCCAGTAAAAATGCATAGATAAACTGCACTAGGTTAAAATGCATAAATGCAAAGATAAAGGAGGAAAGGAATAATGCCGGAAGAAATCCCGTCATTTTCTCTAATCTCTTATAAATGATCCCTCTGTAGAGAAGTTCCTCCAACAGTGGGGTTAAGATCGCTGAACCTAAAAGTTCCAGCCACACCGTACTTCCATAGAAATTCCGGCTGGCTTCCTGATAGCCCGCTGACATTTCCACCAATGGAGTCATACTGATGATGTTATTCAGTGCAAATCCGATCAAAGCCGCAGCTACCACAGCATAAATGACCGAAAAGATATGTTCTTTTTCTATCTTAACTTTCTGCCCTGATCTTCCCTCTAAAAACTGATCTTGCCTATAAAATTGGTACAAGACCGGCAGTGCCACCAGACTGGAAATGATCTGGCAGGTCATATAGGATTCTTCTCCCCTACCGAAAATAAGCTGCGCCACATAAAGTGCCACGCAGACAGTCACATAGTAGATTCCCAAAGGATAAACCACTGACCAGACTCTTGTTGCTATATTATCTTTCATTTTCTCGCCTTTCTAAATTACGCTTCCATGGAATCGGCTATCGATCCCCGGCAGGCTCTTTATTCGTTCATGCTCTCGATGAGCTTTGGCAGTTCGTCCATGCTGTCACAGAAAGCCACTGCACCAGCCTCTTCCATTTCCTTTTTCTCGCCAAATCCAAAGGTCACGCCGATACAGTCAATTCCTACCTGTACTGCCCCTTTTACGTCAAAGACCGTATCTCCCACTAGGATCATTTCCTTTGGATCGATATGGCTCCAACGGCGGAACAATTCCTTTAACACTTCCTCTTTTGTCTCGATTTTCCCATCAAAGGTAGCACCTGATACCTCATCAAACAGATCTCGGATCTGAAAATGCTCTAAGATCCGCTGACAGGACAGCTCCGGCTTCGATGAGGTCACTGCCAAAAGATAACCTTTCTCTTTTAAAGCCAGAAGGCACTCTCTTGTGCCTGGGAAGAGCTCACACTCAAAGATTCCTGTCACATTATAACGTTCTCTATATACTTCTACCGCTTCTTTTGCCTGATCCTCTGAAAAACCATAGTATTTTACAAAGCTTTCCCACAGAGGCGGTCCGATAAATTTCCGGAGGCTGTCCAGATCCGGCTCGTTGATTCCATAATGGGCTAAAGCATGTTGGGCACACCGGGTAATTCCTGGGGAGGAATCGATGAGAGTGCCGTCCATATCAAATAAAACTGCTTTTATCATAGTAGTTCCTTTCTATAATAAATCTGAAAAGGCGAAATTTTCTTCGCCAAATTTTCATGATACTGTTACCTTTGTATTGTACCCTTTTGGCTATTTCTGTGGCAGCGCCTGCAACAGCTGGGCTACGGTGCGCCCTAACACCGGGTGCCTGAAATTCGGGCACAGCTGACTTAGAGGTTCTAAGACAAACTGGCGATTTTCCATATCCACATGAGGGATGATCAGCGTATCGCTTTCGTAAACCTCTCTATCATAGAAGATAATATCTAGATCTAAGGTTCTTGGCCCCCAACGCACGATCCTCTCCCTATTGGCATGGGCTTCGATCTCATGAAGCACTTCTAAAAGGGCTTCCGGATCAAGAAGGGTTTTGATCTCGAAACAACCATTTAGGAAATCATCCTGTTCCACACCGCCATAAGGCTTTGTCTCTATATAATCGGATACGTTTTCCAAACGCACCAGCGGATGTTCGGAAAGTTCTTTTATTCCTGCTTCCATAAGGGCTTTTTTATCTCCCATATTGGAGCCAATGGCAAGATAGACCTTATGCCATTTTCTTGTCATATTCACAGATACATTGGAAAATGGAAGCCCGATCGGGGCGTGAGGTTTACATAACTGCACCTCTATGGTGTCTAATCGCTCATAAGTAAGAAGGAGTCTATGGCAGACCTCTTCGCAGACGGTCTCAATCAGATCATAACTTTTCTCCAAAAAGACCTTTGTGATCAACTGGCAGACTTCTGCATAATTGATAGCTTTTTCCAGATCATCCCCGGTCGCTGCCGGCGTCATATCGTAATAAAGTCTGGCATTTACATAAAAATCCTGCCCAGCTTCCTTTTCCTCGGAAAGGACACCATGATAGGCAAAAATTTTTAATCCTGTTATTTCTATATAATCTTGTCTGCTCATTTTCTCTCCTGCCCAAAATCTAATCTCTTTTTCCCTGCATGATTGCCCGGGTCATGTTCACTGCCCGAAGGTTTTCTTTTACATCATGTACCCGAAGAAAGGCACAGCCCTGCTGTACCCCGAATACGGAAGTAACAAGAGTTCCTTCTACCCGCTCATTTTTTTCTGTATCTAAAGTAAGACCGATCACGGATTTCCGGGATGTTCCCAGAAGTACAGGATAGCCCAGCTCCTTTAATCGTCCCACCTGTTGTATCGCAAGAAGATTCTGTTCATAGGATTTTGCAAAGCCCACTCCCGGATCTAAAATGATCTTATCCTTGGAAATACCAGCTTGCACCGCCAGATCCACCGACTCCTGCAGATCCTTTAACATATCTTCTACAAAATCCCTATAATCTGTGTTCTCCCGGTTATGCATAAGACAGCAAGCTACTCCCGACTCTGCAATGACTCCTGCCATGTCCGGATCTGCCTTTAAGCCCCAGATATCGTTAATAAGATCCGCTCCGGCTTCCACCGCCGCTTTCGCGACTTTGCTCTTATAGGTATCAACAGATATCGGAATATCAAATCTATTTTTAATTTCTCTAATAATCGGCGTTACTCTCTGAATCTCCTCTTCATCTGAAATTCTGGTATAACCCGGTCTTGTGGACTCTCCTCCCACATCAATAATGGCTGCGCCATCTTTTATCATCTCTTCCACATGAAAAAGTGCCTCATCCATGCGGTTATATTTTCCACCGTCAGAAAAGGAATCCGGAGTAACATTCAGGATTCCCATAATATATGTCATATGTTCTGTATCAAAGTCTCGTGTTCCAATCTTCATGTCTGCCTCCTGCCTGCCGTCACCTTTCTGCTTCAAAGTGCCTCGCTGTCCATCTTTCCTGCCGCGCACCTTTCTGCTTCAAAGTGCCGCGCTGTCCATTTTTCTTATCTGCTTGTCAGTTGAAAAAATCGATCCTGATACGTCTTGTCTGTTTCAAATATTCCTCTTGCCGCAAAAGTCACGGTCTTGCTGCCCGGTTTTCTGACCCCTCGCATGGTCATACACATATGCTCTGCCTCTAACATGACCATGGCACCTTGAGGCTTTAATTCCTCCATAATGGCATCTACGATCTGTGCGGTCATCTGCTCCTGAATCTGAGGTCTCTTTGCAAAGATCTCCACGGTTCTTGCCAGCTTACTCAAACCGACAACTTTGCCATCCGGAATATATGCCACATGGGCTTTTCCATAAAAAGGCATAAAATGATGTTCGCACATGGAATAAAACGTAATATCTTTTTCGATTACCATTTCGTTATTTTCCACCGGAAATGTCTTGGAAAGTGGAACGGAGGCGTCCTGTCCCATTCCTCCGAAAATCTCTTCATACATTCTGGCGATCCGCTCAGGAGTCTCTACTAGACCCGGGCGGTTTAGATCCTCGCCCATTCCTTCTAATATCAGCTTCATGCCCTGCATAATCTTTTCTTTATCCATTATGGTCACTTGCCTTTCTATCTAAAAAATTGACTTAAAACATTAACTAAAACTATTAATTCAGATTCTTTCCTAAATGATCCTATCACAAATAATTCCCCTACAGAGAACGTTTCATCTCTGCCAGATAGGACAGCGAGCCAAATGCTAATACCACATCTGCGTCTTCCCGCGCCAGCTTAAGAGCTTCTTTACAATTTGCACAGGAAATGATCTGTTTCTCCGGGTCGATCTTTCTGGCCTCTTCTGCCAGATCCTCTCCCTTCATGGCTCTTGGGTTGTCCGGTGTTACCGTATAGATCCGCTCTGCCATAGGAAGCATGATCCGAAGCATTTTTTCATGCTCCTTATCCGCTAATACTCCTATTATATAGGTTATGCGCTTATTTGTAAAACAGTTTTGTAAGGTTTTCGCCAGCTGCCATGCCGCATCTTCATTATGAGCCCCATCTAAGATCACATAAGGATCCCTTGCCACTACTTCAAAACGTCCTTGCCAGGTAGCCTTAGCAATCCCCTCTGTAATATATGTCCGGCTCACTTCCGGCAATAATCCCGGCAATAATTTTGGCAACAGAGACACCGCACATTCCACCGCCAATGCTGCATTTTTCATCTGATAACTGCCAGCCATCTTGGTGCGAAGAAGCAGTTTATCGCCTGCAACATCCCCGGCACCCGCAACATCCTGTGGCTGATCAAGACCTGCTTCCCATCTATAAGTAAATTCCAGATTTCCCGGTTTCTGCTCCAAAAGTTCCAGTTTGCCGTTCTCGATAAATTTAATCGTGGTTTTATTTTCTTTTATCTTCCGTAGCAATACAGTCTTTACTGACAGAAGTTGCTCTGCCGAAAAGGCCGGACAGCCCTGCTTTATAATGCCTGCTTTGACCTCAGCGATCTCTTCTATGGAATTCCCCAGAAACTGCATATGATCAAAACTGATGGTGGTGATCACTGACGCCAAAGGAGATCTTATCACATTGGTAGCGTCCGTCAGTCCTCCCATTCCTACCTCAACTAAAGCAACATCAGGTTTTCTTAAATAGAAATATAAGAAAGCTGCCGCTGTTTCAATCTCAAAGACCGTTGGACAAGGCTTCCCTTTAGATACCAGAATGTCACAGGCAGACTTTACCTGTGACATGATCTGTGCATATTCATCCTGACTGATATTTTCTCCATCATACTGCCAGACTTCTAAGGGATCAAAAACTGCCGGAGAAGTATACCGCGCTACATGAAAGCCTGCTTCCCGAAAAATGGACGCAAGGTATGCCCCAACAGAACCCTTTCCGTTGGTTCCGGCAATATGGATGACAGGAAGTTGATCCTGCAACGGCACTAACGCACCTTCCTGGCAGCCCCGGCAATTTTGTTCCTGCTGCTGCACTAACGCGCTTTCCTGGCAGTTCTCCCTCCGCAACGGTGCCTGAACGCTTTCCTGGCAGCTCGCTCCAAGCACCAGTGCAGAAAGCTCTTCCATTAAGTTTTCGATACTTTCTAAGCCCAACACACTGCCTCTTTTGGAAGCATTATTGATAAATTCTCTTGCCTCATCAAATGTCAGCATTACTTCTTTACACCTTTCGTATCCCGATTTCCAACATGGAGTCGGTTTAAAACAACATCTTTGCCTTTTACTTCTACACTCTGATTATCTCCCTCTTCCAGGAAATAAATGTGGGTCAGATAATCTTTTGCATCCAGCTTCATCCCCCGGACACCAACTGCCCCTTTCTTCTTCTCTGGAATGGTCTGACAATCTACTCGTAAGAACATATCCTTAGAAGAACGCATGACAATGGTCTCTGCACCATTTAACATATGTACCAGGAGCACTTCGTCCTCCTCTGATAACTTGGTAGCTGCAGTGGTCTTCTTCGCCACCACAAATTCGTTTCCGTCAACCAGTTTTAACATACCGGTTTTCGTCCCAAAAATTAATTTATGTTTTGATAAATCTTCTAAACCAGCCACATAGATAAAGGATTCTTCCTTGCTGTCATAGTTACTGATATTATCGATCGGAGTTCCTTTGTCTCGGAATTTTCCATAAGGCAGATCCATGACTTTGATCAGATGGAGCTGTCCCTTATCTGTAAAGACTGCGATCTTATCTGTATTCTTACAAGTAAATACATAACGGTTCTCTGCGTCTGCGGTCTCTTTATTTCTCTCGTAAATAGAAGGATCTACGGTCTTTGCATAACCAAAACGATCCATTAAGAATACCACATCCTGCTCTTCGATCTTCTTCTCTACTACAACTGCTTCTTTTAAGTTATCGATCTTAGTCTTTCTTTCTGTGGCATAAGCCTTCTGGAAAGCTTTTAATTCCTTAATGATGACTTTTGCCATGGAGCTTCTGTTATTTAAGATATCTTCATAAGCCACAATATTAGCAAGAGTTTCTTCGTGCTCTTTCATTAAAGCTTCGATCTCTAAACCGATCAATTTGTAGAGACGCATTTCCAAAATAGCAGTTGCCTGACGCTCTGAAAAACAGAGCTGCTCTGCCATAAGTTTGGAAGCATTGGATTTAAAAGTAATATTTGCTGTCTCGCCGTGAGTCAGACAGGCTTTTGCGTCTTTGATATTCTTACTGCCTCGAAGAATCTCGATGATCAGATCGATAACATTGCAAGCCTTAATGAGACCCTCTTGAATCTCTTTCTTATCTAATTCTTTTGCCAGTAAAGTCTTGTATTTTCTGGTAGCGATCTCATACTGGAAATTCAC
>JAGAOC010000011.1 GCA_017623935.1 Agathobacter sp.
CCCCTAACAAGATGCATGCGACATTGAAAATGTCGGACAAAATGCGTATCTTGCAAACAGGTAGCTGAAAGCCTGAGGTGCTTTGGCGCGAAAAGAAGCGGATTTGAAAGCAAAAGAGAGGCTTTTGGTGGGAAAAGAAAGCCAAAATGACTGGTAAAAGACTGGAATTGGCACTATTTGACTGGAATTGACACGTAAAATCCGGTATTTGAAAGGAAAAAGAAACGATAAAAGAAAATCAGTGGCAGAGTGCTGAAAGAGAAAAGATGTAATAAGACAGACTACTGACGGTTGTAAGGAACCGCCAAGAAATGACAAGCGGGATTCGGAAAGAAAGGAAGAGCATAATGGCAACAAGGAGAAAGTACCTCTGCGGAAGTACGAAGAGCCGGGGGAAAATTATGATCGACATGGAAAAGGTCTATCATATGCTGGATAAAGGAATGACGGTACCGGATGTGGCAGCGGAAATGGGAGTGAGCCAGTCTACGCTCCGGCGCAGACACAGGGAGTATCAAAGACAGATTGAGATCATGGAAAAAAATCTGGAATTGGCAGAGTTGGATATGCCTCCGCTTCCGGAACCGGATTTTTTGGAAAAACTGTAGAGACTGTAACGTCCCAGATGAATCAGCGGAAGTAAAGTAACCTATCACGTATGATTTGGAAGTGGTAAACTATAATTGGAAGAAAACCAAATAACGAAATGGCAAAAGAGCGTACCGGAATCCGGCACGTTCTTTTCTTTTGGGAAGGGAGAACTCATGAGTGAAAAAATCAAGAAGTGGGAAGAGGAAATCGACCGGATCAAAGATACGGAGCGAAAAATGATCGACAGCAACAGAAAACGGATACGGGAACTGAAGCGTAAAATTGAGGAAGAGGAAATTCGGGAAGAGAGAGAAAACAATCGGATGATCGCCTCAGTCGTAAAGGAATTTTACGGAGAAGTAACCGAAGAAAACCTTGAGAAATTCAAAGAACAAATGGCGTCTCTTGGAAATTCGGCGCAGGGAATGAATGGAAGAATGTAAATGAAACGAAGGATCGTCAAAAAAACAGTCCGGTTCACCCAGGAAGAATATGTATCTCTTCAGGAAGATATGAACAAAAGAAAAGATCATGTTCCGGGAAAAGATGACTTTTCCACTTATGCAAGAGAAAAGCTTCTGGCCAAAAGTTATTACCAAAATCTTCGGATCCAAAGAGAAATCAATGAGCTTCGCTACGAAATTCGGAAGATCGGAGTAAACATCAATCAGATTGCAAAAAAAATAAATGGCGGATTTGGAACCAGGAATGATCTGATTGTAATCATAAAAAGACTGGATGAGATTGAGCAGTTGATGGATTCTTATGAGAAGAAGGTGGAGGACTCATGGCAATCACAAAATTAATGCATATGAAAGAATGTCCCGAATGGAAGCCACAGCATTTATACAATGCCATTCATTATATTCTGGATGAAGAAAAAACGAAAGAAATCTGGATTGGTGGAAATGCAGGAGTGGAATGCCAGGAAGTCTTTGAGAATTTTATGGAGACAAAAAGATTCTGGAACAAAGAAGAGGGACGTCAGGGATATCACTTTGTCATTTCGTTTTCTCCAGGAGAAGTGGATGAAAATAAATGCTTTGAAGTTGCGGAAGAATTTTGTAGCCGTTATCTGGGAGATCGGTATGATTATGTATTTGCAGTCCATAATGACAAGGATCATATTCATGCCCATGTGATTTTTAATTCCGTCAGCAGAATAGATGGACTCAAATATTATTATGCAGATGGTGACTGGGAAAAAGAAATTCAGCCGATTACGGATCAGATCTGTAAAGAACATGGTCTTTCTCCTTTGCAATTCGAAGAAGAGCGGATAGGAGTGTCTTATGCCTCCTGGGCAGCTGAGAAAAAGGGAAAGATTAACTGGAGTCATATTATCCGGGCAGATGTGGATCTGGCCATTGAAAGGGCTGCGTCCATGGAGGAATTCACAGAGATCATGAATCGTCTGGGATATACTCTTCGATTCGGGTATTCCCAAAAGAGAGAGGAAAATTATATTACCTTTTCTTTTCAGAAAGAGGATGGAACTATATGTCGGAGGCGGAGTTATAATCTGGCACCGGGATATTCCGTAGAAGAGATTGCAAGGAAGATCCGGATGAAAAATTTGGATCCGGTATATCAACCGGGCAATGAGGAAGTAGAGCCATTTCATAGGAAACTGGAAAAACAGTTTTCTGAAAAAGCAGGAAGCATATTAAAACAGTCTGCTGTTTTAAAAGCAACAAAAACTTATAAAAGGCTGTATCAAGCAGTGAGTTATTACAAGCTGCCAAATCCCTATGCAGTGCCGGCTTATCAGGTGCGCCGGGATATGTTGCGTCTGGATCGTTTAATAGAAGAATGTTCTTATCTTCGTCTTAAGAATTTAAGAAGTGTAAATGCAATTGAGAAAAGGAGTCAGGAATTAGAGCAGCAATTGAAACAGACCTACATAAAAAGAAAAGGCATAAGGGAGATTCAGGAAATCTATCTAAAATCCGTTTTGCCGGATGATGTGGATAGATATGAGACATTGCTGCAGATGTTAGAAGAGAAAATAGAAGTGGATGCAGCTTATGAAGCAGCAGAGGATGAATTAAAAGAGTTGGAAACTCATCTTCCTTACCAGTTCCGGGAGAATTCAAAAAAGCTTCTGGAATGTGAAAGGGAGATTGAAATTTTAAAAAAAGAAAAGCGGATTTTAGATCGTGTGAACAGCACGGAAAGGGGGGAGGAGAAGATCATAACACTGGAGCATACAAGGACGATCCGCAGGTAAAGAAAGAGAGGATATCAATTGAATAAGACGTTTGAAGTGGAAACCGTGCAGAGGAGTGAACTGCGCAGAAGAATGAACAGTTACATGACGTTAGGAAAAGACCTGACGGAAAGAAAAAAGGAAAACGATCAGAATAAGGAGGGCAAAGAGGAAGAATGATGACGTTTGAAGAATTTGCAAAAAAGCTTCAGGAGGAATTGGGTAAAAAATTAGAAAATGCCGGAGTTAGGATCCTGATCCAGAAGGTTCAGGAGAACAACGGATCGGATACATATGCGCTGATTATAAAAAATGATGTGTTTAATATTTCACCGATGATCCGACTGCAGAATTTCTATCAGGAGTATCAGGAAGGCAGGGTGCTTTCTAATATCGTGGAAAATATCCGCAAGATCTATAGGGAGCATACACCTGTAGAGAACTTCGATATATCAAAAGTCATGGATTTTGAAAAGGCAAAAGAAAATATTGTGGCCAGATTATATGGAACGGAGAACAATGCTGCCTTTTTGGAAGGAAAGGCATATACAGAAGTAGAGGATCTTGTGGTGACTTATCATATTCATCTGGGGTATGAGGATGGCTGCTTTAAATCTGTTCCGGTAACGAAGGAGTGGATGGAGAGCGTGGGAGTAACAACAGAAGAGATTCATGCTCTTGCCATGAAAAATACCCAGAGGATTTTTCCGGCCACTTTTAAGAGTATGAGTGATATGATGTGTGAGCTGATGAGGGAAGATATCATGAAAGAATTTGAAATATCTGAACAGGAAGCGGATGAATTGATTCAGAGTACATATGATGATAATCATTTTATGTACATTCTTTCAAATCCAATACAGTCCTTTGGAGCAATCAGCATCTTGCAGCCGGAGGTCATGGATATGGTTGCAAAACAGGTGGGAGATAAATTCTATGTGATTCCATCTTCTATCCATGAATGTATCATTGTACCGTTTATTGATCAGTTTAGTGCGAAAGAACTGGAATTCTGGGTCAAGGATGTAAATCTGACTCATGTTCCCGAAAATGAAATATTGTCCTGGCATATGTATCAGGTGGATGCGAAAAATCATGTATTTCTCCGATGTGACAGAGCAAAGGAATATGAGCAGGAATTAAAACTGCAGGAACAATCAAAGAAAGAGGAACCGGAAAGAAAGCAGGAGAAAGACGAAAAGAAGCTTCTTTCTGGTCCTAAAATCTAGAACGTACCGGAATCCGGTACGTTTTTTATACCATTTAGTTTAAGAAGTGGAGGAAATTTTAAATGAAGAAACTAAGTTTATGGTTTGGCATGTTGGTGCTTTCTTTACTGGTAGTAATGAAAGTTGAGGTAAAAGCAGCAGAGAATGATTATCAGCTGACCATTGAGAACAACGTAGTAACAGGTTATACCGGGACTCCGGTAGATTTAGTGATACCGGACGGTGTAACAAAGATTGATGATTATGTATTTAGAAATTGTTCTGGATTAAAAGAAGTAACCATTCCGGATACTGTAATTGAAATTGGTGCCAAAGCCTTTTCTAATTGCAAGAATCTGGAAAAGGTAACCATTCCGGAGTCTGTAACGACAATCAGTTATGAAGCCTTTTATAATTGTGATAAATTAACCAGTATTTATATTCCAAAGGCATTAGTAAATACAAGTTCTTTGTATGGTCCATTTGAGGAGTGTGACGGATTAACAACGGTAACATTTGGAAAAGGAATCACAAAAATCCCAGGCTATCTTTTTAAAAATTGTTCCGGATTAAAAGAAATTACCATTCCGGATACCGTAACGGAAATTGGAACAAAGGCATTTTCCTATTGTGAGAATTTGGAAAAGGTAACGATTCCGGATTCGGTTACGAAAATAAATGCATATGCATTTCAGTCATGTAAAAATTTAAAAAAAGTAGCATTACCAAAGTATGTAACAACACTGGGAAGGGAAGTGTTTTCCAACTGTACAAGCCTGACAGAGATGAATATTCCAAAATCCCTTACATCCATTGATGTAAGGGTATTTGATGGTTGTTCTTCTTTAAATACGTTTGCATTTGAAAAAGGGATTACA
Source organism: Agathobacter sp. (assembly GCA_017623935.1). Lineage (GTDB taxonomy): Bacteria > Bacillota > Clostridia > Lachnospirales > Lachnospiraceae > Roseburia. The sequence continues at coordinate 4,887 of JAGAOC010000011.1, forward strand.
AGAATTCCAAATTATCTGTTTTATGGATGTACAGGATTAAAAGAGATTACAATTCCAAATACGGTAACCGAAATTGGAAATAGAACTTTTTCCGGCTGCACGAATCTGGAGAAGATCACGATTCCAAATAGTGTAGTTAAAATGGGAGAATCCGTATTTTATAATTGTTCTTCCCTGAAGACAGTTTCAATTCCGGATAGTGTGAAAACAATTGGAAATGGTCTTTTTGAAAGCTGTAAATCCTTAACCGCGGTAGAATTACCGGATGGTTTGACAAAAATCCCGAATAACACATTTTTAGACTGCAAAGGGTTGACGCAGCTTTGTCTTCCTAAACAGGTGACTGAGATTGGCTTCCAGGCATATAAAGGATGTGTCAGCTTGCAGGAAATAGTTATTCCGGAAGGTGTAGTTAGCATTGGAAGCGGTGCTTTTTATGGAAATTCCAGTCTGACTAAAGTAACATTACCGGATTCTTTGGAGTCTCTAAGGGAATATGCGTTTAGCGGTTGTTCTTCTTTAACTGATATTACATTTGGTGTGGGATTGGAAGAGATTGAGGAGCAGACATTTGCAGATTGTTATGCACTGAAATCTATTGAGGTCCCATACAATGTAGAGAGTATTGCAGCAAATGCATTTAAAAACTGTACATCCTTAGCATCCATTTTTATTCCGGAATCTGTAGAAAAGATCAGTACCTCTGCATTCTCCTATCCGGATAAAGTTACCATCAAGTGTGTAGCAAATTCTTATGCATTTGATTATGCAATTGATCAGAATATGAATTATGAGATCGTGACCATTCCGGCCACATCCGTTCATTTAAGTGTATCAGAGCTGAATCTTGAATTAGGTAACTCCAAAACAATTCAGGCTACACTTGTTCCGGCTCATTCCACAGATCAGATTACCTGGTCTTCTAGTAATGAGTCTGTTGCAACTGTAAGCAACGGATACGTATATGTGAAAGGATACGGAACAGCTACAATTACTGCAAAAGCAGGTAATGTAAGTGCAAGCTGCAAGGTAAGTTGCGTGAAGTCTGTTGTAGAAGAAAGTAAATACACCGGATTGAAAAAAGTAGGAACTAAATGGTGTATGTACGAGAATGGTGTTGTAACAGGAAAATACACCGGACTTGTGAAACATAATGGACAGTGGTTTTATGTAAAGAACAGTAAAGTAGATTTCTCTTACTCCGGCTTATGTAAGTATAACGGAAGCTGGTTCTACGTAAAAAGCGGAGTATTGAACTGGAATTATACAGGTTTATGTAAATACAATGGAAGCTGGTATTACGTCAAGGATGGTAAATTAAACTGGAACTACACAGGACTTTGTAAATACAACGGAAGCTGGTTCTATGTGCAAAAAGGTGTTTTGAATTGGAAGTACACAGGCCTTTGTAAGTATAATGACAGCTGGTATTATGTAAAAAGCGGAGTATTAAACTGGAAGTATACCGGCCTCTGTAAATATGGTTCAAACTGGTATTATGTAAAAAGTGGTAAGCTGGATTGGAATTACACAGGTCTTTGTAAATACAATGATGGTTGGTATTATGTGCAGAAAGGTATGCTGAACTGGAAGTATACCGGTCTCTGTAAATATGGCTCAAACTGGTATTATGTTAAGAGCGGCAAACTGAACTGGAACTACACAGGTCTTTGTAAATATAACTCCAAATGGTATTATGTACAGAAAGGTGTACTGAACTTTAAGTACACAGGATACACGAATTATGGCGGTCATCGTTGGTATGTCAAAAATGGTGTCATGGTAAAAAAAGCATAAGAGCGCAGGAGGCTGGTTTCTAAATGGAATCAGCCTCTTGCCATTCAAAACATAGGGCGTACCGGAATCCGGTACGTTTTTTACAGGCAATTTAGAAAGGGGTGTTTTATTTGACAGTTTTTATTGATACAGAAACTTTGACAGAAGAAGAGATATTAGCAGAACTGGATGAGGAGGAGCAGCGTGAATCAAAAGACAAGTGATTATCGAAAAGAACTTGCAGATATGTTCATAAATGTTCTGGAAGAAAAAGAACTGGACTGGAAAAAGGACTGGAAAGGAAGTATGCAGGCACCAATGAATGCCAAAAGTCAGGCTATGTATAAAGGCATCAATCGTTTTCGTTTAATGCTGGTTTCCATGACCGAAGGATATGAGGATCCAAGATGGGCTACTTTCAACCAGATCAAAGAGATGGGATATCATCTTGAGGATGCAAAAGGAAAAGGGGTAAAGGTAGAATACTGGTTTCCTTATGATCAAAAAGAGAAAAAATCAATCTCCTGGGAAGAGTTTCATAACCGGGTAGAAGGAGAGAAGGATGAAAGATATGTACTTCGGGCAAAATACAGCACAGTATTTAATGCCGCTTTGATAAAAGGGATCCCGGAGCTTCCTGAACCGGAAACATTTGATGTGTCTCCGGACGAATTAATCCATACGCTTTCTTCTAATATGGGCGTAGAGATTGTAAATGATGGAGGAGACCGGGCATTTTACAGACCCAGTGAAGATAAGATCCATCTTCCCTTACCGGAGGTTTTCTTTTCAGACTATGGATATAACTCGACTGTATTGCATGAACTTGCTCATTCCACAGGGGCTTCCAAGCGTTTGAACCGTGATTTAGGTCATTCATTTGGATCACCGGAGTATGCCTATGAAGAGTTGATTGCAGAAATAACATCCTGTTTTATGTCAGCGAACTTAAATATGGAGCAGGATGAAATCCATTTAAAAAATCATAAAGCATATGTACAGAGCTGGATCAAGGCAATTTCAGAAAAACCAGAAACATTGGTTAAGGCAATTGCCGAAGCGGAGAAAGCTACAGCCTATATGGAGTATCATGCTGAGCTGATCCCGAAGGCTGAGTATGAAAAAGTCGTTAGATCCAGTATGGAAGTAAAGAAAGATATTGTGGCAATGGATTTAGAGGATTACCTTCGGAAAAAAGGAGTAGGTAGTCCTTTTGGACCTTATCAGGATGATAAATTAATCGGACATGCCAAAGTCTTACGGCAAAACAGTACGAAAAAGGATTATGAAAATACTTCAAAAGAGTATTGGGAGGACAGAGAAGCAGCAAAGGCAGAATATGGTCAGATGCTTGAAAAAGGTAAGGTAAGACCTTTAACTGAAATTGAACGTACCATTCGTACTGCAAATGGTCATCCGGATAATCCATCCGTTCAAGCTGCAAGAAGGATGGCTGAGAAAAGAGGATATGATTGGAGGACAGGGGATATGTTAGAAAAAAACGAAAAAAAACAGCGTTTACTCATTGATATGGATGGAACGCTGGCAAAATTTAAGCAGGTGGATACTTTGGAGACTCTTTATGAAAAGGGTTATTTTTTTAATTTGGAGCCAATCCCAAACGTGCTGGATGCAGTCAAACACATCATAAAGAATCATCCGGAACTGGATGTTTATATTATGTCAGCGGTGTTGTCTGACAGCAAGTATGCCTGGGAAGAGAAGAATGATTGGTTAGATCAGTATCTTCCGGAAATTGACATGGATCACAGGCTGTTTCCACCATGTGGAGCAAATAAACTGAACTATGTGCCAAGTGGAATCAGGGAGAATGACTATCTTTTAGATGATTACACACAGAATCTGACTTTATGGGAGCCACCAGCAAAAGGGATTAAGCTTTTAAATGGTATTAATCACACGAACCAGAGCTGGCAGGGAAATATGCTGCGTTATGATAAGGCACCGGAGCAACTGGCGGAGGATATGATCCAGATCATGGAGCATGGAAAACTGATCCGGGATATCCGGCCACAGGATGAACCAATTCAGGAAAGGCCCCCGGAAGAACCAGAGATACAGAAGAAAAAAACAGTAATGAAGAAAGTATCAGGTCCGAAATTATAGCGGAATTCAGTGCATTAACAGAGAACAGGAGGGAATTTATATGGGTATTATGAACGAAAGTGGTTTATCAATCTGGGTAGGAAACCAGAGAAAGTATACGGAGGGGGATCTGGATGGTAAATGGATCCGACTTCCAAAAAAGTCGGAGGATTTGGAAACGATTTTGAACCAGATCTCAAATCATGGACAGGATGAACTGGCAATTATGGATATAGATCTTGGAGATAATTGCAGCTGGCTGAGTGATTACATTGACGAATATGATGATATCAGAGAGTTAAATGTTCTGGCAAAACTCATTGGAGAAAATGATCATCCGGCAGTAGATACATATTTAATAAATGGTGGAAATTTAACGATCAGCGAACTTGCCAATTTGCTTATCCAGGAAGAAGAAATTCCTTTCTTTCCGTATGAATTTGAAGGTAGTGATAATCCGGAGGTGATGCGGAATCTGACTAGCGAAGAGAAGATGGGTTATACAGTCATTGAACAGGATAAGAACCTGAAAGGTTTCCTTGATACATATGAAGTAGGGGGAATGACAAATATTGGTCAATATATAAATGTGGGAAATATTGGAAGAGATTTATCCTTTAGTGACTATGTAGATTTATCTGAAAATGGATATTTAGATAAGCGTATGGAATTTCCGGATCTGAATGCCTACACCATAGAAGAAATCGAGATGGAACTGGATGAACAGGAATTAAAACTGCAGAAGCTGGAACCGCAGAAAGTAGAGCAGAAAGAACAGATCAAACAGAAAGAGAAGACTCCAACAGGGCCTAAGCTGTAAGAAATGTTTTTAGTTAGGAAAGAGGTGAGATAATTCATGAAGATTGATGTGCAGATCAAATTATCGGATGATTATGTGAATTTAAAAGATCTAAAAGAAATCAAAGCACTCGCATCCGGGTGGGTAACCATTGAAAATGCTATTAAGTTTCCAGTAAAAGTCCGGCATTACACGGATAAAGAGGATGGCAAAGAAAAAATGTTTGTATCCTATCCACAGAAAAAGACAGAATCCGGATATGACAGTATTCTGTATCCGCAGGATAAAGGTCTTCGTATGGATATTGAAGAATGTGTCATAAATGCAGTGCATGAACAGGTAAAGGTATTTATTGGTGTATCTCCACCAATTGATGAGGTTCGGGTGAATTTGTTTTCGGATCCGGTTCGTACAGGCAAGATCTCCTTAAATGGTATGGCATCCGTTAAGATGCTAGGACTTGTAATCAATGGTATTATGATCAAGGAAAGCGAGAAGGGTCTCTTTGTGCAAATGCCCCAGCATAAAGCGGATGGGCAGTATAGAGATACCGTCTATGGGGCAAAAAAAGCCGTGCAGAAGGAAATTGCAAGAGAAGTCTTAGCCGCATATGAGAAGGAACTGGAAAAGAAAAAGCAGCTTCGGGAACCGGAACCGGCGCAGGAAAAAAAGCAGGAACAGCAACAGAATCTGTATAGTCCGAAAATTTCCGGGCCGAAAATCTAAGATGCACCAGATAATTGTACCGGAATCCGGTACGCAAGTGACAGAAGAGAATGTACCGGAATCCGGTACGAAGAAAGGAGGAGAAGATGGAAGAGACAAATCTTAATCAGGAGACACCAGAGTCGGAAGAAAAAGTAAAAAAAACGACCAGGAAGCCATCTGTAAGAAAGGGTATCACACCCGGAGATAAATATCTGGCAGCTGCTATAAAATCTTATGACTGGATTGATGAGGGGTATAAAGCATTTGCAGAAAGATACCAGGATAAGCCGAAAGAACTTCGGGAAATTTATCTATGTGCCTGTGATGGAGTGCCACTTGATCTTATGGCAGTGGCGGAAAACAAGGAACCGGCTGCGGAATCATTCAGCTGGATCCGGAAAAAACACATAGAAGCCCAGATGCAGAGACGGTATGCGGATGATCTGGAAGAAATCAGAGGAATTTCAAGAGAGCTGTATCAGGATGTAAAAAATATATCAGATATGGTAAGGAGCATGGCAGACTATGTTCCTTTTTTTGATGAAATGTTCCCGGAAATCATAGGATCTAAAAGACGATCATCGGAAGAAAAAGAGAACAAGGAGAGAGAGGATGTACCGGAATCCGGTACGCAAGTATCTACCGGAGATGTTCAGACCAACAGAGTGCTGGATGCGAATCAATTACAGTCCGGCAGGATTCATACTTCTTTTGAACAACTAAAAGAGAAAGTAAGCATAAAGTTTTCGCAGAATCAAAAGAAAGATTCTTCAAAATTTATCCGGAAATTATACGCAACTGGATATCAGCCGGAACAGATTGAGTTTGTATTAGACTGCCTGGCAGAAGGACAGACAGAACGTGAAATCAAGCGATTTATCGCACCGGAGTTTCCAGTAGATCTGATGCAGCGACTAAAGGAATTGGAAAAGATAAAGGAGGGATAGCATGGAAAATGACAGAGAAATAGACCAGGTCTTAATGAACATCAATAAGACTGCAGGAGGTGTGGTAAGTGCAGCTTTATTTTCTGTAAGTATGTCGTTTAAGCTGCTTCAATTTCTGCTTCGTCTTGCAAAAAAAGGAATGGTAGCAACCGGACTTGCAGACAGTTTTAAAGACTTTACTGTAAAAACAGAAGGAGAGTTTTCGGTATACAATATTCCACTGAATCAGGAAAGGGTCAAACTGGTACAGCAGATGAATCATCTGCAGTTGGAGCTTCAGAATGAGAAAAATCCTATAAAGGCAGCTTCCATCCGAAATGAGATTAAAAAGATTGAGCAGGAGATTCCGGAAATTGCCCAGTTAAAGGATTTGGGAATTCAATCCTGTTTGCTTCCGAAATTAAATGGATCCGATCAGACGATCCAGATTGCAGTAGCAAGAAAAGATGATCAACTGTTTAAAAGCTGGTTTTTAAATCATTTGACCACAGAACTAACCGGAGGAGAGAAGAACTTAGAAGCCATTAAAGTTTTTACGGAGGGAAACTATACCATCTTAAATATGCCTTTTGAAGAAAAGGAAGAACTGGGGGTGATGCTCAGTGACTTTGAAAGTATAGGAGTCAATTATTCCATACTTCCGGATTTAAAGGTAGGAGACGGATATACCCAGCTTGCGATGCCAAATGCAGACCGGGATAAAGTAGAGATGTGGTTTAAAATGTGGAAGGACAAACAGCTTGCTGCAGGGCTGGAAGTAAAAGAAATGTATAGTCTGGATGAAAATTCCTATACTTCCATGGCTGCTGTAACCGGAGAGGAATACATTGCTTCTTCCGATCAGGCGTATCAGGCAGTGAATGATGCATTTGAAGCACAGTCAAGGGAAGTGGATATCAATGCCGGATTTGGCAAGGAGAATAGCGCAGAATATGTTCGTTTAATGAGTAATCAGAATTATTCGTCCATTGGTATTGATAAAAGAACTCTGGTAGAAGGTGTTCCACAGGAGCTTGCAAAGGAAATGGATAAGAGAGGATACTTTGTATCCAGAATACCTGGATCCAATGAGCATCTGATTATTCCAAAGAACCGCGTATTTGAGGTAAATGACGGACGAACCTATCTTGCTTTTTTGAATAAGACAGAGGATGTGGTAGTAGTAGGTCAAAAGGGCGCTGCATCACGGCGTTCCTATGAAGATATTAAGCCAATTTATGACAAAGTACAGAAGAATTCAGACAAGATCCAATATATTAAGGAAGGACAGGGAGTCGAAAAAGCCCATACGATTGAAAAGATAAAGGATCAGGTGGTAAAACCCAAGGCACCAAAACTCTAACGTACCGAATTCCGGTACGTAGAAAGGAGGCTGAAAAATATGTACCAGAAACGGAAAACACCTTATGGTGTTTTTTTTGTACTCTTAATTATCATAGAGATCTTTGCGTATTTACTATCCGGGATATTTAATGTTCCCGGTGTAACAATAGCAAATTTTGAAGAAAGCGTTTATTATGCCTTGTCACATCCTCTTACAGCCTGGAATGATAAGACGCCTGCATTTTTAGGAATTGCAATGATAGTGTGGCTTTTTATTCTGCAGTATTATCTGTATTACTACAGGAATTTTGCAGAGAATACCCATGGATCAGCGGAATGGCTGGATGTGGAGGAAGCGAATAAGGAATTAGCGGATTCGGATCCAAAGAGTAACCGAATTTTGACCCAGAATCTGCAGGTAAGCTTAAATGGACCACTGCCCAATAACAATATGATTGTTATGGCATCTTCCGGAGATTTTAAGACCACCAGCGTGGTGGAGCAGAATTTGTTGCAGTTTGCCAGTACCTATGTTATGACGGATGTAAAAGGAGATACTTTACGAAAGTTGGGGAATGCATTTGTAAAGGCAGGATATACCATCAAATGCTTGAATTTCAAGTCACCGGAAAAGTCAGACCGATATAATCCTTTTGTTTATATTGAAAGGGAAGACGATCTGCTTCGTGTAGTAAAAGCTTTACATGATTCCTGCAGACCACCGTCCCAGGCTACATCTGCAGATCCGTTCTGGGATGATGCGGTAAATCTTTATCTGCAATGTATGTTCTATGCGACCTGGTTAAGTGCCAGAGAAAGAAATACGGTAGGAACCATGAATGATGTATTGCGATTTTCCAATCTGGAAATGCAGCGGTATACCGATGAAGAAAGCGGAGAAGAATTTTCTAAATTAGGTGAATACATGGATAGTCTTGCACAGAAATATGGAGCAGATTATCCACCGGTGCGGGATTACTATAAGTTAAAGAAAGGTGCGCCAGATACGGTGAATTCCGTCATTCTTATGGTAAATGGTATGCTTGCCATTTGTGAGACTGCGGAAGTAAAGCGAATTTTCTCTGGTAATGACATTGATATCCGTGAGCTTGGAACCGGAGTCGGAGGTAATCCGGACAAACGGATTTTTTTACCACTGGTCGTTCCAGATATCAATTCAGCTTATAACTGGATCTTAAATATGTTTTATACCCAGATGTTTGATATTCTGATCCGACTTTCTGATGATGAGCTTCATGCACCGCTTCCAGCAAGGGTGGAAGTGTGGCTGGATGAGTTTTATGCAGGTCCAAAACCGATGGATACAGAGAAACTGCTTGGTGTTATCCGTTCCAGAAATATCTGTATCATTCCAATTCTTCAGTCCTATTCCCAGATCAAAACTCTGTTTAAGGATGATAAATGGGAAATCATTATGGACAATGTATCGGTAGTATTGTTCTTGGGCTCAGGACCTCTGGCTGCATCTACCCATAAATTTATCAGTGAAGCATTGGGAAAGGCAACTGTAGATGTTATGAATGATAGTAACCAGTTTGGTCAACATGGGCATGGAGGGGTAAATTTCAGCCAGACAGGAAGAGAACTTATGACTCCGGATGAAGTAAAGCAGCTGCCAACCACCGATGCAATCGTATTTTTAAAGGCAAGACAGCCGGTTTATGATACCAAGGCGATTCCATTTGATAAGGAAGAACTGAATTATGTGGCACCAAAATGGCTCAAGAAACGTTATAAAGAAGCACTTGATCTGGGGGCTTATGACCATCCTGTCTATACCATTTATGACCCGGTTCATTTTCACTACATAACAGTGGAACGGGAGCAGCCACTTAAGATTTATACGGATCAGAAAGATATCAATGCTCTTCAGGAATCTGCAAAGACAAATCCGCATATCAAGACGCTGGATGTGGATGAGGAAGAACTGCTGTACTTATCCTGGGGAAAGAAAGAACATTCCAGGGAAGAAATCGAAGAAATGTACCGGGAAGCACTGGTGCATATGGAAGAACGCAAGGAAAAACTAAAAGGCTTGTATGTCTTACAGGATGTGGATACAGAATATGTACCGGAATCCGGTACAAGCGAACCGGAAGAGCCGGATAAGTCAGGCTGGAATCCGAATGTATCTTTCCAGCAATTTTTGCGAGAACATTGGGATGAGTTATCAGTTTTGGAGCAGGAACAGATTTATATTGCCATGGATGAAGGGCTTACCGAGGAACAGTTAAAGATCCTTATGATGAGGAAACTTTCGGAAATGCAGACCTGGATCCGAGCATTCCGTTTGGAGAATCAGCAGCGGAAGTAAAGTAACCTATCGCGTCAGATTCAGAAGTGATAAACTATAATTGGAAAAAGAACAGCTGGAGCAAAGAAAAATGTTCCGGCGGTTCTTTTTCCTTTTTTGTTGCCAAGTATGCCGATGGGAACGTCCGGGGACGTTCGTCTGGGTACTGAAATTTTGTACGCAAAAACTAAATAATCAAACGTCAAAAGAACGTGCCGGATTCCGGTGCGTTTTTTTAATAAAAATTTTCAAAACAAGGAGGAAACAAAAATGAAAGAAATCATGGAGCAGTACGGAGGAATCATAATCACACTGGTGGCAGTCATGGCACTGATCGGGATCATCGTATTTTTGATGACAACAGATGGATTTATTGCCCAGGCATTCCAGGAAGTGATCAACACATTCTTTAGTGCAGCCACCGGTAAGATTGGCATTACACCGGTTGAGTAATGGAAACAGCAACACATTGGTAGCGAAAAGGGCGTACCGGAATCCGGTACGTTTTTTTACAAAATTTATTCAAAACAAGGAGGAAACAAAAATGAAAGAAATCATGGAGCAGTATGGAGGAATTATTATTACACTGGTGGCAGTCATGGCACTGATCGGGATCATTGTATTTTTGATGACGACAGATGGATTTATTGCCCAGGCATTTCAGAAAGTGATCAACACATTCTTTAGTGCAGCAACTGGCGAGATCGGTATCACCCCAGTTGAGTAGGAGGAACCATGGAAAATGAAACCATAAAAATTGGTGATGGAGATCTCCCGGAGGAATACTTCGGGAGTCTCCTGAAATATTTGAAAGACGATAATATCACAGATATTGACTATAACGGAAGAGAACTCTGGGTCAAGGATATCTATAATGTAAAAGAAAAAGTAAAGGAACCGGATGTGACTCCGGAATGGGTGGATACCTTTACCCAGCATATCTCTGACGCAGTATCGAAGAGTTTTAACAAGGTGGAAAATGTTCTGGAAGCAGAAACCAAGACGCTGCGTATCACCTGCGTATTTGATTCTGTAGCAATGACCGGAAAGGCATTTTGTATTCGGAAGACCACACTTTCACCGAGAGTATCTTATGATATTGCAATAAAGGAAGGCTATGCCTCAAAAGAAGTATTGAACCTTCTGATCAACTGTATCTGGGCAAAGATGAATGTAATTGTCTGTGGTATGCCCGGTGTTGGAAAAACAGAACTGGCAAAGTTTTTATTCCAGGCAATCCCGGATTCGGAAAAGGTCATTACCATTGAAGACAATCCAGAGTTGCATTACCCAGAGGTAAAGCCAAATGGAGACTCTATTGAGCTTCGGGTAGATGACAATTTTGATTATTCAAAAGCAATCAAGACCTGTTTAAGATTAAATCCCGACTGGATGATGCTTTCAGAAGTACGATCTGTAGAGGCGGTTCATCTGATTGAAAACTGGCATACCGGAGTAAAAGGGATTACCACACTCCATACAGATGATGTAAGAAAAATCCCGGATCGACTTCTTAATATGATGCCGAAGCTGGATGCCCAGCGTCTGGAGAACAGCGTGTATGACTGCCTGGATATCGGACTTCTTCTTAGAAAAAGGATGGCGCCGGATGGAAAGAAGTACCGTTACATTGACCAGATGTGTTTCTTTAGCCGTTACAACGGAGAAAACCGGTGTTATCCCATCGTAGAAGAAGGGATGCTTGTGACAGAGCAGATACCGGAAGAAAAGCTGAAAATGTTAGGCAGGGAAGGGATCTATGATCCATTCACCTGTTCACCGGAACTTCTAAAAAAGATGAAGGGGGAGAAGAATGAAGAAAATCTTTTACTATCTAAATTATAAGAATCTCTTTAAAGAGATCAAACAGTATGGATTCGTCTACAGCTGGAAAAAGCTGTTGGTATCCTATGCCATAACCATTTTTGCGGCGATCTGCATCGGATTATTGTTTGAACTGGAACTTCCGGAAATCACCGTGATCCTGATCTGCGCAGCACTGGCACTTCCGCTTCTAATTCGGAACGCTTACAACAGCCTGTACCAGCAGAAGCGGTTTTCGGATGTGAACCAGTACGTGGAAAAAATGCTCTATTCCTTTAAGGCAAATAATTTTCAGATCTTAAATGCCTTACGAGACGTGCAGAACCTGTTTCCAACAGGCCCGATGCACGAAGCAATTGATAAGGGCTTGGCCAACTTCGAAAAGGCTTATGAAGGAGATTTAAAGGAAGCTGCTTTAAATCTGATCGAGCAGGAATACCCATGTGAAAGGATCCGAAAGCTTCATAAATTTATGTTATCTGTATCAAGAAACGGTGGAGAGTGCGAAGCTTCCATTGAAATGCTGTTAAAGGACAGAATGCTCTGGTCAGAGCGAGTGTTGACCATGCAGAAAGAGAAAAAGAGAATCAAGAATAATATTTTGTTCTCTATCATTCTTTCCAGTATTCTGTGTCTTATGGTCTTATATATGCCAAATATGATCCAGAACGAAGTCTGGACCATCAATATTGCCCAGTATGGCTTTGTCAAATGGTCAGCGGTGCTTTTTATTCTTTTACAGCTTTGGATCTACGTTATGGCGGATAAAAAGCTCTGTATTGACTGGTTGGATGAAGCAGACCGGATGACAGAACAGGATGCAGAGAAGATGTACTACAAGGTCATCAATTATGACGAAAAGACAGAATTTTTGTACAGCATAGTATGGGCTGTACTTCCGGCGGTGCTTTGTATCATCGCCTTTGTAATTACAAGAAGTGCCTATGTATTTATCCCGGGGCTGGCCGGAATCGTCTTTATGCTGAATCAGCATAAGGTGGGGCATTCCCTTTCCAAGAAAAAACTGGTCAGGGAAATAGAAAAGGCTTACCCGACCTGGCTGATGGATGTATCCTTGCTGTTACAGACAGAATCCGTCCGACCTGCAATTAAAGAATCCTATGAATATGCGCCCTATATTTTAAGACCTGCTCTTAGGGATTTTATAGATGCGCTGGAAAAGGATCCGGTATCCGCAAGACCCTATGAAAATATGTTAGCGCAGCTGGAACTTCCGGATGTCCGTGATTCCATGGGTACTTTATATAGTATCTCCACCGGAGCCGGAGGAGATGTGACGGCGCAGTTTGCCCAGATCATTGAAAGAACCATTACCCTGACAGACCGGGCAGAAAAGTTAAAGAATGAAGATAAGCTGGCGGTGTTTAACGGATACATTGCGTTACCGTCTATCGTAGGAGGCTTTAAGCTTTTGATCGATATGTCCGCGCTTTTGATCGCATTCTTTTCCATCAGCTTCTAAGAAGGAGGATATGAATGTCACAAATCTTTAAATCCTATTTAGGAATATTTTTATTGTTTTTATCAGTAGCGGTACTGATCGGAATTGTAGATGCCAACCTTACGTCGGATACTGCAGGGGATTTTCACTCTGCAGTGATTAATGAGATTGAAGAAAGTAACTTTGCGGATTCCGTCATAGCAGAATGTAAGACCAGCGCAGAAAATCTCGGGTATACCCTTGAGGTAAATCCGGTTACAAATGAAGATGGAAATGTGGTCATGGCAGAGGTTGTGTTAAATTATGATTACCAGATACCGTTTCTGGGCGTAAAACAGCCGCACCAGAAAGTCAACTATGCACATTAGAAGGAGGAGAATATGAAACAGATCATGGAACAGTATGGATCAATGATCCTTTATATTGTAATCGGCGTGATACTTATTGGCTTCTTTTCCCAGGTACTAACTGCTGTGACCAGCATTTAAGGAGGTGCCCATGAAGAAAATATTGGAAGAATATGGGGATGCCATTGTTGGTGGAGTAGAGGTGGTTCTGTGGATCGGACTGATTGTACTGATTTTCCTGGGAAATTCCGGAATTTTAAACAAAGTCCTTCTTTATTTCCAGCAGAATCTCTTCGGGTAGGAAGGAGGAGAATATGAAACAGATCATGAGTCAGTTTGGAGGAGTCATCCTGGCAGGAGTTGTCATGGTACTCCTTTTTATTATCTTCATGAATGTGGAAGTGGACGGGAAAAAAGGGATCTTTGAGATCACCGGAGCTATGTCTGCAGTGGAAGGAGCAGACTATTCGCAGAATAAAGATCAGGAAACCTTAGTAATCAATGCAGTAAGAAAGAAGCCGACACTTTCATTTTCAAGCGAAGCCGGGGCGGTAAAGAGAGGAAGCGTTTGTTCGATTCTGGGAAATCTTATGGTGACACTTCCGGATGATGCAGACACATACTTTCTTTCCGAGGCAGAGGAAGATGGATTTACAAAGTTTTCCTATCAGATCATAAAGATTAAGTCACCGTCAGGTGCGGATGTTACAGATCTTTATGATGTGACAAGTAAGAGTATCATCTTTCCAGCTACAGGAAGTTATACCTTTGAGATAGTTATAAAAGATTCAGAGCAGAAAGAATCCCGGCTTTTTATCCAGGTGCCGGTAGATTCATAAGGAGGAATCATGAAGAATACAGGAATATTTGTCACAATTATCGTTGGACTTATAATCTGCATTGCCATTGTATTTTCTTTTGCGGATCGAAGTAGTAGAAAAACGGAGTCCGAGAATGGACTTCGAAACGCTATTGAAAATACCGTAGAGAATCTTTCGGAAAATAAAAAAAATTATACGGTAGCTAATGTAGAGGAATATGTGGCAGATTTTATGGAACAGTTGTTGTTGGAGCTGGACTCCAACAGTGAAGTTACTGTGGAAGTGCTGGAGGCAGACTATGAAAAAAATCTTCTTTCCATAGAGGTAACAGAGACCTTTACTTATATCAATGGAAAGACCGGATCAGTCACCTGCAAGAAGACCATTATCATGGATCAGCCCGTAGCAGATGAGTCATCCATGTACACATTTACCTTTTATCTGACGGATCAGGCAGGAGAGCAGGTGGTCTTTAAGGAATATAAAGCAGATGCAGGGATGGAACTGGATCTGTCTTATGTCACATCTCCGGAGCAGGAAGGAAAAGAATTTGATACATGGGTGGATACATCCGGTCAGGAAGTGGATCTGTCCCAGCTTTTGGC
>JAGAOC010000086.1 GCA_017623935.1 Agathobacter sp.
AGAATCTACTGTTAAAGGTTGTTAATCAATTGCTTGATTACCTTGTTCGTCTAACCTTTCGGTTAGTTGAATAATTCTCATTGAATCTTTCAAGGTTATTCACTGTTCAGTTATCAAAGTTCTTTGTTCGTTGCTGTTCATCAGCAACTTTGATATAATATCATGTGTTTATCTGTTTGTCAACAACTTTTTTTAATTTTTTTAAAAAAGTTTTTTAACTCAGATTTCTGAAAGAAATAAGAGCGGAGAAGGAGGGATTTGAACCCTCGCGCCGGTCAACCCGACCTATACCCTTAGCAGGGGCACCTCTTCGGCCACTTGAGTACTTCTCCAAAGTTCTTTTTTTCCTATTCAGTTGCGTACACACATGACGCATTAGTTATAATACTAAAAGCACATTCATTTGTCAATAACAAAATTATATTTTTTTGAAATAATTTTTAATTACTCTTCTACTGCAAATTCTTTGATCGCTGTTTCGTATAGATTGTTTCCCTGGCAGTCTGCTACTACAATGGCAGGAAAATCTTCTACCTGGATCTTGCGGATTGCTTCTGCTCCTAGATCTTCATAACAAACGATCTCAGATTCTTTGATACATTTTGAAAGTAATGCACCTGCTCCACCTACTGCTGCAAAATAAACTGCTTTATTACGAACGATGGCATCCATGACTTCTTTGGAACGTTTTCCTTTTCCGATCATGGCTTTTTCTCCCAGATCAAGAAGTGTTGGAGCATATTTATCCATACGGGTAGCTGTTGTAGGACCAGCTGATCCAATTGGACGTCCTTCTCTAGCTGGAGATGGTCCCATATAATATATAGTAGAATCTTTGATATCGATTGGAAGTTCCTCTCCTCTTTCTAAGGCTTCCATCATTCTCTTATGAGCTGCATCTCTTGCTACATAAATTGTTCCAGTTATGTATACATAATCACCAGCACAAAGACTGCTGCTGATTTCTTCTGTAATCGGTGTATTAATCTTTTTTTCCATTGTTATTCTCCTTATATTTCACGAACTACATGACGGTTTACATGACAACAAATGTTAATTGCTACAGGAAGACCAGCAATATGAGTTGGATAAGTATTGATATTCACTGCAAGAGCTGTTGTAGTTCCTCCTAATCCTCCCGGTCCAATTCCCAGTCCATTGATCTTATTTAACATTTCTTCTTCCATTTCTGCTACATAAGGAATCTCGGAATGTTCATTTACAGGACGGGTGAGTGCTTTTTTTGCTAAAAGAGCGCATTTTTCAAAGGTTCCGCCTACACCGACACCTACTACCATTGGTGGGCAGGCATTTGGTCCTGCGTCTTTTACAGCTGTTAAGATTGCATTTTTTACACCTTCAATACCATCTGCCGGTTTTAACATGAAAACACGGCTCATATTTTCGCTACCAAATCCTTTTGGTGCAAAGGTAATCTTTACTTTATCGCCTGGTACGATTGAATAGTGAATGACTGCTGGGGTATTATCTTTGGTATTTTCACGGATGATTGGGTCTTTTACTACAGATTTACGAAGAAATCCTTCTACATATCCCTGTCTTACTCCTTCATTAATGGCATCTTCAATTGCCATTCCCTCAAAATGTACGTCTTGACCTACTTCTAAGAAAATAACTGCCATTCCTGTATCCTGACAGATTGGGATCATGTCCTCTGCTGCAATTTTCAAGTTATCTTGAAGCTGATTTAAGATTTTCTGTCCAAGCTCTGACTTTTCTGTAGAAACTGCCTGATCCATAGCTTCCTTCATATCAGATGACAGATAATGATTCGCTTCAATACACATTTCTTTTACATTTTCAATGATTACGCTGGTCTCGATTGATCTGATCATTTTTTCTCTCCTATTTTCTTGCTCTTATTAAAATATTTCTTTAAAAGTCAATATTAAGAAAACCGCCCGGCTCAAACCGGGCGGAATATTCTAATTTTCTTCCTGGGTAGAATTATTTTCTTCTTCTGCCTGTTCTTCTGCTCTTTCTAAAAGTTTGTCCAAAGAATGATCTTCTGTTTTCTCTGTAGAAGTATCCACAGAAATTTCTTCTGTTTCTTCTATAGAAATTGTTTCAGTAGAGTTTTCTTCTGTTTCTGGCGGAATTAAAGATTTATCTTCCACTACTTTTGCAATGCTTGCAACGGTAACGTCATCTTTTAAATTGATTAATTTAACACCAGAAGTAATTCTTCCAAGTAATGCTGTATCACTTACCTGAATTCGGATAATGATTCCTTCTGTGGTGATCAACATGACTTCATCTTCGCCACCTACAGAGATTACACCTATTACATTTCCGGATTTTTCGGTAATCTTATAGCATTTGACACCTTTTCCACCACGGTTTTGAACTGTAAATTCTTTTGTATAGGTACATTTTCCAAGGCCCTTTTCTGATACGATCATAACTGCATCACCTTGAGATGCCATCTGCATAGAAATTACTTCGTCAGTATCTGCCAGATTCATACCTATTACGCCCATGGTAGTTCTTCCAGTTGGTCTTACATCAGTCTCTTTGAAACGGATACACTGTCCAAATTTTGTAAACAGAAATATTTCTTCGTCTTTGTCTGTGATCTTTACTTCAATTAACTCATCATCTTCTCTTAAATTAATTGCTGCAAGACCTGTTTTACGGATATTTTCATAATCCATAACACTTGTTTTCTTAACGATTCCTTTTCTGGTTGCCATGAATAAGAACTTGTCTTCTTCATATTTCTTGATTGGAATCATAGCGGTGATCTTCTCACCTGGCTGAAGAGGAATGAGATTTACAATCGCTGTTCCTCTGGAAGTACGGCTGGATTCCGGAATTTCATATGCCTTAATACGGTATACTCGTCCTGTATTAGTGAAGAACATAAGGTAATGATGTGAAGTGGTCATGAGCATTTCCACTATGTAATCATCCTCTATGGTCTCCATTCCTTTGATACCTTTGCCTCCACGGTGCTGGCTCTTGAAATTGTCAGTTCCCATTCTCTTAATATAACCAACTTTAGTCATGGTGATCACAGTATTGGTCTCTGGAATCAGATCTTCCATGCTGATATCAAACTCATCAAATCCAATCTGAGTAAGACGATCATCTCCGTATTTATCTGCGATTGCCATGATCTCTTCCCGGATAACTCCAAGAAGTTTCTTCTCATCTGCAAGAATTGCTTTTAATTCTGCAATTCGATTCATTAATTCTGCATACTCTGCCTCTAACTTCTCTCTTTCGAGACCTGTCAGAGCACGAAGTCTCATATCTACGATTGCCTGAGCCTGAGCTTCGGAAAGTGCAAAACGTTCAATTAAGTTTGCCTTTGCTTCTGCAGTGGTACGGCTACTGCGGATAATAGAGATTACTTCGTCAATATTATCAAGAGCTATGATCAATCCTTGTAAGATATGCGCTCTTTCTTCTGCTTTATTCAGATCGTACTGGGTACGTCTTGTGATTACTTCCTTCTGATGAAGGAGATAATAGTTCAAAAGTTCGTAAAGATTTAAGATCTTTGGCTCGTTATTAACCAGAGCAAGGTTGATAACTCCAAAAGTATCCTGCATCTGTGTGTGTTTGTAAAGAAGGTTCAATACTACACTTGGATTGACATCTCTTCTTAACTCGATACAGATACGCATACCTTCTCTATCGGATTCATCTCTTAAATCTGTAATTCCATCGATCTTTTTATCTTTTACTAATTCTGCAATCTTCTCGATAAGTCTTGCTTTATTTACCAGGTATGGAAGCTCCGTTACGATAATACGGTTCTTTCCATTCTGCATTGGTTCAATATCTGTTACTGCACGAACCTTGATCTTGCCACGACCAGTACGATATGCTTCGCTGATACCGGTTGTACCTAAGATAATTCCTCCTGTTGGGAAATCTGGTCCTTTTACAATACCCATTAACTCATCAATGGTTGTTTCTTTTTCTTCAATCTCATTGTCAATGATCTTAACAACTGCATGAATGACTTCTCTTAAATTGTGTGGTGGAATGTTAGTTGCCATTCCTACTGCAATACCGGTCGTACCATTTACCAACAGATTCGGATATCTTGATGGAAGTACTGTAGGTTCTTTTTCAGTCTCATCAAAGTTAGGCATGAAATCTACAGTATCTTTGTTAATATCCTCGATCATCTGCATGGAGATCTTGCTTAATCGTGCTTCGGTGTATCGCATAGCAGCGGCACCATCTCCATCCACAGAACCGAAGTTACCATGTCCGTCTACCAGTGGATATCTTGTAGACCATGGCTGTGCCATGTTGACAAGTGCTCCGTAAATGGAACTATCTCCATGAGGATGGTATTTACCCATAGTATCTCCGACAATACGGGCACATTTACGATGTGGCTTATCCGGAGTATTGTTCAGTTCGATCATAGAGTACAGAACTCGTCGCTGTACTGGTTTTAAACCATCTCTTACATCAGGCAATGCACGACTGGCAATAACGCTCATGGCATAATCGATATAGGAAGTTTCCATGGTTTTTTTCAAATCTACTGGTTGTATTTGATCAAAAATTTTATCATCCACTAGAAAAAATCCTCCTTAAATGTCCAAATTCTTCACGTATTTTGCGTTAGCCTCTATGAATTCCCTTCTTGGTTCTACTTTATCACCCATCAAGGTAGTAAAGGTCACATCAATCTCTGATGCATATTCTTCATCATATTCTACACGTTTTAAAATACGTCTTTCAGGATCCATGGTTGTTTCCCAAAGCTGTTCTGCATCCATTTCTCCTAATCCTTTATATCGCTGAATCTTATTATTCTGGTCACGACCGATCTCTACGAGGATGTTATTTAATTCCTCGTCACTATAGGCATACCAGACTCCTTTGTTCTTCTCAATCTTGTAGAGTGGTGGTGTTGCAAGATATACATGTCCCTGTTTGATCAATTCCGGCATGAAACGATAGAGGAATGTAAGCATTAAAGTTGCAATATGCGCACCATCTACGTCGGCATCTGTCATAATGATGATCTTGTCATAACGAAGTTTGGAAATATCAAAATCATCATGAATTCCTGTACCAAAAGCCGTGATCATGGCTTTGATCTCTGCATTTCCGTAAATTCGATCTAATCTTGCTTTTTCAACATTCAAGATCTTACCACGAAGTGGAAGGATCGCTTGGGTTGCACGGCTTCTTGCAGTTTTTGCAGAACCACCCGCGGAATCTCCCTCTACAATGAAAATTTCGCAATTTTTCGGATCTTTATCAGAACAATCTGCCAGTTTTCCTGGAAGAGATGTACCTTCTAAAGCACTTTTTCTTCTGGTCAGATCTCTTGCTTTTCTTGCAGCTTCTCTTGCTCTCTGAGCAAGAAGGGATTTCTCGCAGATATTCTTAGCAATCTCTGGATTCTGCTCCAAGAAATAAGTTAATTTCTCGCTAACAACAGAATCAACTGCACCTCTAGCTTCGCTGTTTCCAAGTTTCTGCTTAGTCTGTCCCTCGAACTGAGGCTCTTCGATCTTAATACTGATGATCGCAGTAAGTCCTTCTCTGATATCATCACCTGTCAGAGCTGGATCACTATCTTTTAAGATCTTATTAGCTCTTGCATAGGCATTAAATGTCTTAGTTAAGGCATTACGGAAACCTGCAAGATGAGTTCCACCTTCTGGAGTGATGATATTATTTACAAAGCTGTAAGTAGAATCATTGAAAGAGTCATTGTGCTGCAGAGCAACTTCTACATACACATTTTCCTTATTACCTTCGCAGTAAATAACCTCTTCATAAAGAGGCTCTTTTCCTCTATTGAGATACTGCACGAATTCTTTGATTCCGCCAGCATAGTGGAATACATGATTATGATGACTGTCTTCTCTGGTATCTTTCAGAGTGATCTTCAGACCTTTTGTTAAGAAAGCAGTCTCTCTCAAACGTTGTTTTAAAGTGTCATAATCAAAAACAGTCTCTTCAAAGATCTTAGGATCTGGTAAGAAATGTACTTTTGTTCCATGATCTTCTGGATT
This sequence comes from Agathobacter sp., assembly GCA_017623935.1. GTDB lineage: Bacteria > Bacillota > Clostridia > Lachnospirales > Lachnospiraceae > Roseburia. The sequence continues at coordinate 6,021 of JAGAOC010000086.1, forward strand.
ACAAGTTCCAATTTCTTTTACTGGCTCGTCTGTATGGCCTCTCTTATAACTCTGAGAATATACTTTTCCTTCTCTACATACTTCTACTGTAAGCCAAGTAGAAAGAGCATTTACTACAGAAGCACCTACTCCGTGAAGTCCACCGGATACTTTGTATCCTCCACCGCCGAATTTACCACCGGCGTGAAGTACGGTAAATACTACTTCTAAGGCAGATTTTCCTGCTTTATGGTTCATTCCTACCGGAATTCCTCGTCCATCATCTTTGACTGTAATGGAATTATCTTCTTCTATAATTACTTCAATATGAGTACAATAGCCAGCAAGTGCTTCATCCACTGCATTGTCTACAATCTCATAAACAAGATGGTGCAATCCCCTTGCAGATGTACTTCCGATGTACATACCAGGTCTTTTCCGAACTGCTTCCAGTCCTTCAAGAATCTGGATCTGATCTGCACCATATTCCTGATTATTTTTTACTTCTTCACTCATGAATGAACCTCCTCATCTGGCGACGAAATTATATTTCATCTAAAGATTCCTTCTCAAATAATTCTCCAGACACTACCTGGAAAATCTTATTGATATGGAATCGGTTTTTAACAAATTCTTCCAGACCGGTACATGTAATAATTGTCTGGATATCGCTTATACTATTTAACAAATAATTCTGCCGGTTGCTATCCAGTTCTGAAAGAACATCATCTAGTAACAACACCGGCACATTATGGATCGATCTTTTTACGAGATCAATTTCAGAAAGTTTCAGGGAAAGAGCAGAAGTACGCTGCTGACCCTGGGAACCAAATTTACGAATATCAATACCATCCACAGAAAAAAGCATATCATCTCTATGAGGGCCTACCGTTGTCTGGCAGAGCTTCATATCCTTTTGTTTCGCTCTGTTCAACTCATCTTCAAAGAAAATATCATCAATATTTGCTTCATACTTAAGGATCAGATTCTCTTTGCCCCCGGAAATCTGGGAATGGATATTTCCGATAATGCCATTTAATTCTTCTATGAATTTCTTTCTCTTCTGAATGATACTTTTTCCGTATTCTACCAGCTGCTTATCCCAGATTGGAAGAGTAGCAGCCAGATCCGGCCGGTAATTCATATCTTTCAAAAGTCGGTTTCTCTGAACTAAAGTCTTATTATACTTGGAAAGGTCTGATAAATATATTTTATCCAATTGACACAATTCTAAATCAATAAATCTTCTTCTTTCCGCAGGACCGTTCTTGATAATGTTTAGATCCTCCGGCGAAAAAAACACAATATTTAAGATTCCAAAGAGTTCACTGGCTTTCTTGATAGGGATTCGATTAATGGCTACACCCTTTGAACCACTGCGACGAAGGTGCATATCAATCTGATACTCCTTTTCGTTTTTCTCCACAATAGTACGAATATGAGCCTCTTCTTCTCCAAATCGGATCATTTCTTTGTCTTTGCTGCCTTTGTGAGACTTGGTTGTCCCACTTAAATAGGCGGCTTCTAAAATATTGGTCTTTCCCTGAGCATTATCCCCATATAGAATATTAGTTCCATGATCCAGAGAAATATTCAATTCTTCATAGTTTCTGAAATTTTTCAGTTCAATGGATTTAATGATCATTTCACAATCTGGATTGTCTCTCCGTTATAAGAAACAATATCTCCATCATGAAGCTTCTTTCCACGCTGCAGTTCCTGCACGCCGTTTACTTCCACTTCACCTTCTGTAATTACGATCTTCGCTTCTACACCAGAACCCACCAGACCTGCTTTTTTCAAAGCCTGACCCAGTTTAATAAATTCTTCTTCTTCACGAATATTAACTGTTATCATAATCTCTCCTAATTTGAAGCATTATTAAAGTTTACAGGGAGGATCAGGTAAATGAATTTGCCTGCATCATCCTTGATAAAACAAGGTGCTTTTGGATTTACCATGTAAAGAGTAACTTCTTCTTCATCAATAACACGAAGAGCATCAATGAAGAATTTAGGGTTAAATCCAATTAAAATGTCTTTTCCATCTTTCTCAATGTCGATCTCTTCATTCATAGAACCAATAAAAGAATTGATCTTCAGTTCCATGGTTCCATCTGTAATATTCATAATGATCGGTTTCTTGTCTCCTTCTTTAACCAGAAGAGTAGAACGATCAATACAGTCTAAAAGTTCTTTTTTGTTGATCTTTACTTTGGTCTCATAATCAGAAGAAAGCATCTGGTCTATCTTGAAGTATTCCCCTTCTATGAGTCTTGATACAACTGTTGTTGTATCAAAATCAAAAACTACATGATTATCGGTAAAGTAGATAAATACATCATCATCCACTCCACCAGGAATGATCTTGCTTACTTCCTGTAAAGTCTTACCAGGAACTACGACTTTTCTATAATCGTATGTATTTTTCAATTCAATATTGCGGATAGAGATTCGATGACCGTCCAGAGAAACAACTTTCAGCTGATTCTCATAAATTTCAAAAAGTTCACCTGTCATTAATTTATTATTATCGTTATCTGCAATAGAGAAAATAGTCTGTCTGATCACTTCTTTTAAAGTGAACTGGGAAATAACGATCGATTCGTTTTTCTCAATGAATGGAATATAGGAGAAATCATCTCCTGATTTACCAACAATATTGAATTTTGCTTTCTCACAAGAAATTACTGTCTTAAAGGAGGCATCTGTTTCAATGGTAACATCATTATCAGGTAGTTTACGAACGATCTCAGAAAAAATCTTAGCATCTAATGCAATCACACCTTTTTCAATAATATCGCCTTCAATACGTGTTTCAATTCCGAGTTCCATATCATTAGCCATTAATTTTATTTCATTAGTAGAAGCATCAATTAGGATACATTCTAAAATAGCCATTGTAGTTCTGGTTGGAACTGCTTTTGAAACAATATTAACACCTTTCAGTAAATTACCTTTTGAACAAATTAACTTCATGTAAAGCTCCTTCCTGCCTTTTATATAAATATAAAAGAAATTCTTAATCTTCTTCTTAGGGGGTGTTCATATGTGAATAACCCGTTTTTTGCTTTAAAGTACAAGCTTTTTCTAATTGGATAAGGTCTTCATAAGTAAAATGAAAACTTTAAGTCTTTTGTGGACTCCGGTTTATAATTTCTTCTGTAAAAAAACACATTATAATAGGAAGAAACTAGTTCGGATTGATTTTCTTCTTAATGGTTTCTATCAACGTCCGTGTGGATTCATTGGTCTCATATTCCTGAGTTATCTTCTTAACTCCGTGGATAATTGTGGAGTGATCTCTTCCACCTAAGAGAGCACCAATAGTATCTAGCGGAATATCAGTAAGGTTCTTGCAAAGATACATAGCGATCTGTCTTGGTTTTGCAATCTCACTGCTTCGATTCTTGGACATCATCTGATCTAAAGAGATGTGACAATGTTCAGAAACTACTTCGATGATAAGCTGTGGAGTGATCTCCTTCGGCTTGTCCGGTGTAATGATGTTCTGCAGCTCTTTTTCTGCAATCTCCATAGTGATTGGCATACCTACCAGATTGTTGTAGGCTAAAAGCTTGTTAAGAGCTCCCTCTAATTCACGGACATTGGATTTAATATTGGTAGCGATATAGTTTAAAATATCGTCTCCAATGTTGAAATTATCAGATTCTGCTTTCTTACGAAGGATTGCCATTCGGGTTTCATAATCAGGAACACCGATATCTGCCATCAGTCCCCATTCAAAACGGGAGCGGATCCTTTCCTCTAAGGTCTCCATTTCTTTTGGAGGCTTATCAGATGTTAAGATGATCTGTTTTCCCTGAGTCTGAAGGGCGTTGAAAGTGTGGAAAAATTCTTCCTGGGTACTTTCTTTTCCTATTATAAATTGTATATCGTCAATCATTAATACATCAACTGTACGGTACTTGTCTCTGAATTTGGTCATAGATGAGGCATTACCATTACGGATGGATTCAATAACTTCGTTGGTAAATTCTTCTGATGTAACGTAGATAACTTTGGTATCCGGTTTCTGTTCTAAGATAAAATGTCCAATAGAATGCATCAGATGGGTCTTACCTAGTCCCGGTCCTCCATATATATAGAGAGGGTTGTATGCTTCTCCTGGTGATTCGGCAACTGCTAAAGATGCAGATTGGGCGAATCGGTTATTGTTACCAACGACGAAAGTCTCAAAGGTATAATTTGGATTCAGGTTTGAGTTACTTCCATTTAAAGAGGAAACTTTCTTAACCTGAGATTTTTTAAGATTTAGTTTGTTTGCCTGTTCCGGTAAGATAAATTCTATTTCGTACTCTGTTCCAGTAATTTCTGCAATAGCTACCTTAAGAGGCAGATAATACTTCTTGGAAATATAGCTTAATGCCATTTGCTCGGAAGGTACAAGAATATAAAGGGTATTACCTTCAATGGAATAAACTTCAAGAGGACGCATCCATGTATCAAAGGACACATCACTGATCTCATGTTCTTTTTTTACAGTATTTAATATCTCATTCCATTTCTCAATTACTTTATCCACTTCTTGTTTCTCCATATCTTTCTTATAAAAAAGGATAGTTATCCATAATCCTACATAGTATATAATACTACATTTTTTTTGTTTTATCAATTGTTAAAGCTCGTTTATAGACAATAAAAGTTATACACCTGAGAAAATAAAGCCTTAAGGCTATTATTAACATTTTATCCTTGTATTGTTTACAACTTTTCCACAACTTATCCACAGATTGGGGATAACTTTTTTGAAAAAATATGAAAAAAATTGCTTATTTTCCTTGACTTGTACAGGTTTTTTGATATAATTGTACTGATGTTTTTTAACGTAGAGGAGGTGGATATATATGAAGATGACATTCCAACCAAAAAAGAGACAGAGATCTAAAGTACACGGATTCAGAAGCAGAATGAGTACTGCAGGCGGAAGAAAGGTTTTGGCTGCTAGAAGATTAAAAGGAAGAAAAAAATTATCAGCTTAGGCCACAGTTTTGTGGTCTTTTCTTCTTTTATGGTTAATTTGAGAAGGAGATTTTCTATGAAATTCTCAGAATCCTTGAAGAAAAACTCAGATTTCCAGAAGGTCTATCGTAATGGAAGGTCATTTGCTAACCGGTTTTTGGTTATGTATGTGCTGGAAAATGAGAAAAATTGTAATCGTATTGGTATATCAGTTAGTAAAAAAGTTGGAAATAGTGTTATAAGACATCATATTACTCGATTAATTAGAGAGAGTTACAGGCTACAGGAAGAGATGTTTAATAGTGGTTTAGACATCGTAGTCATAGCAAGAACGACTGCACGAAATGCTTCTTATCAGGAGATTTATAGTGCACTCAGTCATCTTGGTGGTCTTCACAAGATATTTAAAAGAACTGAAAATTGAAAATTGAATTGAAAAGAAGATGGAATCATTTTGAAAAAAATTTTAATTGCAATAATAAAATTTTATAGAAAGTATATTTCCCATATGAAACCGACAAGGTGCCCTTATTATCCAACATGTTCCACTTATGGACTTCATGCTGTGGAAAAATATGGTGCTTTGAAGGGTGGAGCGTTAGCAACCTGGAGAATACTCAGGTGTAATCCATTTTCTAAGGGAGGATATGATCCGGTTCCATAATGGAGGTTTTATGTCGGGCATTGTATTAACGGCTTATTCCGGAGCCATTTTAGGACCTATTGCAAAGTTCTTAGGTTGGATCATGAATGGAATATACATTGCGATGTATAAACTGTTCGGTATTGAGAACGTTGGTTTAAGTATTATCTTACTTACTGTTCTTATTTACATGTGTATGCTTCCTCTGACATACAGACAGCAGAAGTTTTCTAAATTTATGCAGAAAATGCAGCCTGAATTGAATGCGATCAGAGAAAAGTATAATGGTAAGACAGATCAGGCTTCTGCCATGGCCATGCAGCAGGAAACTCAGTTACTTTATGATAAGTATGGTGTTTCTCCATCTGGTTCTTGTGTTCAGATGTTGATCCAGATGCCAATCTGGTTTGCACTTTACCGTGTATTTTATAACGTTCCTGCTTATATCGGAAGCGTTAAGGATCATTTTAGTGGACTTGTTAGTGGAATCACAGCAACAGAAGGTTTTACTGATACTTTAACAACTCTTATGAGTGACCTTAAGATTTCCACAGCAACTGTTGATCTTACAACTTCTGGTGATACATTAAATAATTATATTATTGATCTGCTTTACAAAGTTCCATCTACAGGATGGGATAAAGTAACAGAAGCTTTTCCACATTTAGCAGATTCTGTTACAACATTAGTGTCTCACATTGATAATTTTAACTATTTTATTGGTCTTAATATTTCTGATACTCCTTGGAATATTATTACTACTAATTTCCAGAGTCACAGTTATGGATTTGTTATTTTAGCACTTTTAATTCCAATAGCTGCATATGTAAGCCAGTTATTGAACTTAAAGCTTATGCCTCAGACTGGTGCAGAGAATGATCAGATGGGTCAGCAGATGAAGATGATGAACACTATGATGCCATTGATGCAGCTGTTCCTTTCATTTACTGTTCCTGTAGGTCTTGGTCTTTACTGGATCTTCAGTGCTGTGTGCAGAGCTGTTCAGCAGTTTATCCTTAACAAACATTTTGAAAAAGTTGATATGGATGAACTTATCCGTAAAAATCAGGAAAAAGCAAAGATCAAACGTGAGAAAAAGGGAATTAGTGAGAATCAGATCCGTCAGGCAGCTGCTATTAACACAAAGACTATTGCAAACAAAGCAAATACCAGCACAAGTGCTCAGAGAGAGTTAGAACTCGAGAAAGCAAATGCTGCTAAAGCTAATGCAAAAGAAGGCAGTCTGGCATATAGAGCTAATATGGTTCGCGAATTTAATGAAAGAAATTCTCGTAAATAGGGGGTTAGGTGTAATGGAATTTATTGAAGTATCTGCTAAAACTGTAGATGATGCAATCACTGAGGCTTCTATCAAACTTGGAACTACCAGTGATAAGATTGAATATGAAGTTATTGAAAAAGGAAGCACAGGTTTCCTTGGAATTGGAAGCAGAAATGCTGTGATCAAAGCTCGTAAGAAATTTACAGCTGAAGGAGAAGTTTTAGAGTTCTTAAATAATGTTTTCCGCGCCATGGATATGGAAGTGGAAGTTTTAGTCAATGTTAATGAAAATAACCATCAGATCGACGTTGAATTAAAGGGAGATGAGATGGGAGTCCTGATCGGAAAGAGAGGACAGACTTTAGATTCTTTACAGTATCTTACAAGTCTTGCTATTAATAAGAATTCCGAAAACTATTACAAAGTTAAGGTTGATACAGAGGATTATAGAAAGAGAAGAAGAGAGACTCTTGAAAATCTTGCTAGAAACATTGCTTATAAAGTTAAGAAGACAAGACGTCCTGTTGACTTAGAGCCAATGAATCCTTTTGAGAGAAGAATCATTCATTCTGCTTTACAGAATGATAGATATGTAACAACTCACAGTGAGGGAGATGAACCTTACAGACATGTTGTTGTAACCTTAAAAAGATAGTATAATAGGTGGGTATCCTTTGGATATCCACTTTTTTTTGAAAGGAATTAAATTATGAAAACTGATACAATTGCAGCAATTGCAACTGCCATGAGCCCTTCCGGAATTGGTATTATTCGGTTAAGTGGAGAAGAGGCTTTTTCCATTGTGGATAAAATATATCGTTCTAAGTCTGGAAATAAGAAGTTAAGTGAATGTGAAAGTCATACGATCCATTATGGGTACATTTATGATGGAGATACCTTGATTGATGAAGTTATGGTTCTTCTTATGAAAGCTCCTCGTTCTTATACAACAGAGGATACTGTGGAGATTGATTGTCATGGTGGAGTCTTTGTTATGAAGAGGATCTTAGAGACCGTGATCAAATATGGCGCCAGACCAGCAGAACCAGGAGAATTCACAAAGCGCGCATTTTTAAATGGAAGGATTGATCTGACTCAGGCGGAATCTGTTATTGATGTGATCAATTCCAAGAATGATTTTGCTTTAAGAAGTTCTACTCAACAGTTAAGGGGGACTTTGAAGCAGGATGTAAAGGAAGTTCGTGATAAGATCATTCATGAGATTGCTTTTATCGAATCTGCCTTAGATGATCCAGAGCATATTTCTTTGGAGGGTTATCCTGAAAGTTTATCTTCTATTGTAATGGAGCAGATTGCTCATGTGGATAAACTTCTTGCAAATTCTGATAACGGCCGTATGTTAAAAGAAGGAATCATGACGGTTATTGTTGGAAAACCAAATGCAGGAAAATCTTCTCTTCTCAATCAGATGATGGGAGAGGAGAGAGCCATTGTAACAGATATTGCCGGAACTACTCGTGACGTTTTAGAAGAGCAGATTCAATTAGGAGGTATTACTCTTAATATCGTGGATACTGCTGGAATTCGTGATACAGAAGATATTGTGGAAAAAATAGGAGTAGATAAGGCTAAAGATTATTTATCAAAAGCTGATTTAATAATTTATGTTGTGGATTCTTCTGTTGCTCTTGAGGAAAATGATTACGAGATCATGGAACTTTTACAGGATAGACAGGCAATCGTATTGTTAAATAAGACGGATCTGGAATCTGTTGTCACAGAAGAAGAGGTGAGAAATCATCTGGATAAGAAGATGATCGCTTTTTCTGCAAAAGACAGTACTGGAATGGAAGAATTAGAGGAGACTATTAAGGATATGTTCTTCAAAGGAGAAGTTTCTTTTAATGATGAAGTAATTATTACGAATATCCGGCAGAAAAATTCTTTACAGGAAGCTAAGAATAGTTTAAATTTAGTATTGCGTAGTATTGAAGATGCTATGCCGGAAGATTTTTATTCTATTGATCTGATGAATGCTTATGAGTCTTTAGGAAATATCATTGGAGAATCAGTAGAAGATGATCTGGTAAACGAGATTTTCAGTAAATTCTGTATGGGTAAATAAGAGAAAAGAGGTTATATTATGCCTGCAATTCAGGAAAATTATGATGTTTGTGTAGTTGGAGCAGGACATGCTGGATGTGAAGCTGCATTAGCATGCGCAAGACTTGGATTGGAAACTATCATTTTTACAGTAAGTGTTGATAGTATTGCGTTAATGCCATGTAATCCAAATATTGGTGGAAGTTCCAAAGGACACCTGGTAAGAGAGATTGATGCTCTTGGTGGTGAGATGGGAAAGAACATTGATAAGACTTTTATTCAGTCAAAAATGCTGAATAAGTCCAAAGGTCCAGCTGTACATTCTCTCCGCGCACAAGCAGATAAAGCGGAATATAGCAAACAAATGAGGAAAACTATGCAAAATACGGATCATTTAACCATCCGTCAGGCAGAAGTTTCTGAAATTATTACCAATGATAAGAATGAGATCACTGGTGTTAAGACTGTATCTGGTGGAACTTATTTTTGTAAAGCAGCTATCTTATGTACAGGAACTTATCTTCGTGCAAGATGTCTGACTGGAGAGATGATCACTCATACTGGTCCAAACGGTCTGCAAGCTGCAAATCATTTAACAGATTCTTTGATCGCTCATGGAATCGAGATGTATCGTTTCAAAACCGGCACACCTGCCAGAGTAGATAAGAGAAGTCTTGATTTTTCAAAAATGCAGGAGCAGGTGGGAGATGAGAGAGTAGTTCCATTTTCTTTTACCACGAATCCTGATGATGTGCAGATTGACCAGGTATCTTGTTGGTTGACTTATACGAATCCAAAGACCCATGAGATCATTAGAAATAATCTGGATCGTTCTCCAATCTATGCGGGTATCATTGAAGGTACAGGCCCAAGGTATTGTCCTTCTATTGAAGATAAAGTAGTAAAATTTGCAGAGAAAGACAGACATCAGATTTTTATTGAGCCGGAAGGGTTAGATACCAATGAAATGTATGTTGGTGGAATGTCTTCTTCCTTGCCAGAAGATGTGCAGCATGCCATGTATCGGACTTTGCCAGGTCTGGAAAATGTTAAGATCGTTCGAAATGCTTATGCAATTGAATATGATTGTATCAATCCAAATCAGCTTTATGCTTCTTTGGAATTTAAAAATGTTCCAGGACTTTTCAGTGGTGGACAGTTCAATGGAAGTAGTGGTTATGAAGAAGCAGCTTGTCAGGGTCTGATAGCAGGAATCAATGCTGCTATGAAGATTCAGGGAAAAGAGCCTTTGATCTTAGACAGATCGGAAGCATATATTGGAGTATTGATCGATGATCTTGTTACAAAAGAAACTCATGAACCATATCGTATGATGACTTCGAGAGCAGAGTACCGATTATTGCTTCGTCAGGACAATGCGGATCTGCGTCTCAGTAAGAAGGGTTATGAAGTTGGACTTATCTCAGAAGAAAGATATAACTGGGTTTGTGAAAAAGAGCAGTTGATCGAAGAAGAGATCAAACGTTGTCATGAAGTAAGAATTGGTGCTTCAAAAGAAGTTCAGGAATTTTTAGAGGAGCATGACAGTATTCCATTAAATACAGGAACAACTTTAGCAGAGTTGATCAGAAGACCAGAATTAGAATATGATATGTTGGCACCGATCGATCTGGAGAGACCAGAGCTTTCTTATGAAGTTACAGAGCAGGTTAATATTTTGATCAAATATGATGGATATATTAAACGTCAGATCAAGCAGGTAGAACAGTTCAAACGATTAGAGAAGAAAAAACTTCCACAGAATTTTGATTATAATGAAGTAGCAAGTCTTCGTATTGAGGCAGTTCAGAAATTGAACCAGTTACAGCCTTTATCAATTGGACAGGCTTCTCGAATCTCAGGTGTTTCCCCTGCAGATATTTCTGTACTTTTGGTTTATCTGGAACAGTTAAAATATTTAAATCCTGATTTATTTTCTAAATTAAATGTAGGTAAGGAAGAGGATTAGCATGAAGTATGATTTAAGTTACTTTGAAGAGCAGTTAAAAAAGTATCGGATTACTTTAACTGAGAAACAGAAAGAGCAGTTCATTACATACTATGAGATGTTAGTAGAAAAAAACAAAGTAATGAACCTTACTGCTATCACTGAATTTGATGAAGTGTTAGAAAAGCATTTTCTTGATAGTGTCAGTTTAATCCAGGTATGTGATCTGAAGCAAAATTTATCTGTGATTGATCTGGGAACAGGAGCTGGTTTTCCGGGAATTCCTCTTAAGATCATATTTCCGGAACTTCAGATTACTTTGGTAGATTCCTTAAATAAGAGAATTGGCTTTTTAAAGGAAGTGATTGAAGCACTTGAATTAGTGGGAATTGAGGCAGTTCACTGTAGGGCAGAAGAGTTTGCTCATAAGAAAGAATATAGAGAAGCCTTTGATCTGTGTGTTTCCAGGGCTGTTGCTAACTTATCCACTTTATCAGAGTATTGTCTTCCTTTTGTGAAGGTAGGAGGAAACTTTATCTCCTACAAATCAGGAGAATGTGATGAAGAGGTGGCTGCTTCTAAGAAAGCAGTTTCTATTCTCGGAGGAGAGATAAAGGATATTTATAAATTTACCTTAGGTGATTCTGGAAGAGCTTTTGTTACTATTCAGAAAACAAAGCGTACACCGAAGTCTTATCCAAGAAAAGCAGGAACTCCTTCTAAGATGCCGATTTCATAAAGATGTTGATTTCTTTGAGTAGCTAATAATATAAAACTAACCGCTCTGTGTGATACAGAGCGGTTTTTCTATACATTTTATTATCTTTATAGTATATTTGGGGTTAAAATAAAAAATACACTGTGCAAATGATAGATACACAGTGTATTGATAATCTTTATTTAGATATTTGTTTTTTGATGATTGACACGATTTTATCTGCATTTTCCAGATGTGGATATAAGCAAGCACTCTGAATACTTGTAGTCTCAAAGTTTGAATTCATCTTGCGGTAATCATTTAATGTCTGCATATTGCCAGGCATATCAATGGATCCAATAATGGAAATGTTGTTTTTCATCTTCTTCATATTATGGTAAATGTTAATGTTCATATATTTACCAAGGAAGCTGGAGTACAGATATTTTCCTTTTCCACCACCAAGATGAGCAGCTTCATAATAAGCATCCTCAGTTTTAGAGGAGATATGGCTTGGCTTCATATTAAATGTACTACGGAATAAGAAATCAATCTTAGCAGGGGTTGTCATCACATTGTAAATGAATGTTCCAATTAAAGGTGTATTGATCAGACCTTTTTTGAATTTGCTTAACATATCAGGTGAGTCTGAGAGTTTCTTCAAAGAAACTGGATTGATAAGTACAACATGGTTAAAGAGTGATTGATCCATATGATTCGCCATTAAAACAAAAGGAGCAGACATATTGGATGCAACGATATCAGTCTGATCTTTAATTACTTCTTTTACAAAAGATGTAATGAGCTGCACATACATATAGCTGGTATAATTAATTTCTGGTCTGTCGGATCTACCGCAGCCGAGAAGATCTATAGAATATACCGTATTAGTCTTTTCCAACTTCTTTTGAATTTTATGCCACTCGTAAGAACTTGAAGCGGAATTACTGTCATGAACTAAAAGAATTGGGCTTCCAGTGCCTTTTTTGGTATAAAATATCTTACCAAGTTTCCAGTTGTAATATTCCCCATCTTCTGTTTTAAGAAGATTCTTCTTAGTTGAGGTTATCTCTACAAATCTGTTGTATGCATACATGGACGCCACTGTAGCAGATGCTATTAGTAGAATTTTTTTTGTGTTCTTTTTCATAGAAACCTCCTTTAGTTTTTCTAATTCTATTATAGACACTTTTTACTGAATATACAAATATTTTATTTAAATCTTTTCTTTAAGATTGAAATGATTTATAATATTGTAGAACTTTAAAATTATAAATACCAAACATATGTTTGGAGGTAGTATGGTTAAGAATTATTTAGAAAAAACAAGAAATGAATTTCTTCAAGAAAAAGAAGAACTTACGGAGAAAGAGAATTCTATTAGTTTGCAGATAAAGGAAACGATTCAGTTTATTCATTTATTAGAAGAGGCAAAGGATCCTAATCTTGCTGCATTTACTCCAAGAGATGTAAATGAAAAACATAAAGAAAAAGTAGCTGAATTAAAAGAACAGCAAGCAAACCTTACAACTGAATTAGAAGATATCAGACAGAGAATATCTAACCTGGATTGTAAGATATATGAGATCAATAGTGTGATTAAGGTTGCAGAGCAGGAGGCAGATCCTGTATCTCATGATAAGGATTATGGTATGACAATCCTTACTGTGCAGGAGAATGAAAGACAAAGAATAGCCAGAGACTTACATGATATTACAGTACAGAATCTGGTATCTCTTATTCATAAGTCCGAATTGTGTTGTAAGTTATGTGATATAGATATCAACCATTGTAAATCAGAACTTTCTTCTATGAATAAATTTTTGAGAGATGTTATTGAAGATACCAGGAAGATGATCTATGATTTAAGACCTATTGCATTAGATGATGTAGAGTTCCATGTAACAGTAGAGAGATTTTTAGATAAACTAAAGCAGCTGCATCATTTTAAATGTACTTATAAGATAACTGGAAAACCTTTTCCAATTGATAATGTGATAGAGATTACTATATTAAGAACGATTCAGGAATCTTGTAATAATTCAATGAAACATGGGAAAGCAAATGATTTTTCTGTGGAATTGATCTACCATAATGATGTTCATTCTATAGAGATTATTATTACTGATGATGGTATAGGTTTTGATACTACTCAGACAGAAGCAGTGGATGTTTCACGTGAAGACAATTCTGGTTTTGGTTTATCTATGATGAAAGAGAGAATTGATCTGTTGTCTGGTTCATTGAATATTTCTTCCAGACCTGGAAGAGGTTGTACTGTTTCTGTTAAGATTCCAATATAGATAGAATCGAGGGATGTTATATGTCAATTAAGATTATGATTGCAGATGATCATTCTATGGTAAGAGAAGGATTGAAGAGTCTTCTTGATCTGGAAGAAAATATAGAAGTAATAGAGCAGGCAGAGAATGGAATTGATTGTCTGGAAAAATTAGAAAAAGTTACACCGGATGTTCTTCTCTTAGATATTAATATGCCTTCCATGGATGGATTGGAAGTATTAAAAAAATTAAAAGAAAAGAAATCAAAGGTAAAGGTTCTTTTATTGACTGCTCATAATGAAACAGAATATTTATTAAAAGCTGCAGAGTTAGGTAGTGATGGATATGTATTAAAAGATGCTCCATCTTCTCTTTTAGTGAAAGCCATTAATTCTGTATATCAGGGAGAAACATTTATCCAGCCAAGTCTTGAACTGATTATTAATGATAAGATAGAAGAAAAGAAGCAGGATGATCTTAAGATAGAATCTCTTACCAGGAGAGAATGCGAAGTTTTAAAACTTTTGGCTATTGGAATGTATAATAAAGAAATTGGAGAAACATTGAATATTACTGAGAGAACTGTAAAGAATCATGTTTCTAACATTTTTAAGAAGATAGGGGTTTCGGATAGAACTCAGGCTGCGGTGTTTGCAATACGGAATTCATTAATTGATATATAATGTATAATGAGTAATGAGAAAAGAGGCAATGTATGAAAATACATTGTCTTTTTTTGTTTATTAGGAAACTCCTCTGGAATTTCCTAGCAAACAAAAGACACTACGTGTCAATTATGCGCAGCTACTCTGTACGCTATTCCACTAAGCTCGAAAGAACCTCGCTAAGTGGAATATGTGTCGTGGAGAAGAAGTTTATTGCTTCGCAATACCGCTCGCGCGCGGAGAGTTCGCAAGAGAACTCTTTGTTCTTTCTAGGATTAGTGTGTCACCAGGGCAATTGTATTTGATGTCCAGCCCTTTTGGCACCGGATTTTTTAAATATAATCCCTTATTTTATAGGTTTCACAGTAAAATGTTTCACGTGAAACATTAAAAAAATAAAAAAATTTTACCTAATTCTCCACAAGATTTAGTTTTTGAAGAAAAAAGTCAGCACTAGATTTTGAAAAAATGGGACAAAATGTTTCACGTGAAACATTGATGAAACTTTTTACAGTAGAAAAGAGAAAAAAGAAGTGTTATAATGGTAAAGCACAATAATTTGAGAAGATTTCCATATAAAGAAAGGAAAAGAAATGGCAAGAATAATAGCAATAGCAAACCAAAAAGGTGGTGTTGGTAAGACAACCACATCAATTAATTTAGCAGCATGCTTAGCTGAAAAAGGAAAGAAAGTTTTAGCAATTGATCTAGACCCACAGGGAAATATGACTAGTGGATTGGGAGTTGATAAGAACGATATTGAAAATACCGTTTATGAATTAATGTTAAGTGAATGTTCTATTAAACAGGCAATGCAACAGACAGTAGTGGATGACTTGAAGATCATTGCTTCTAATGTTCAGTTGGCTGGTGCAGAAATTGAACTTCTTGGAATTAATGATAAGGAATACATATTAAAGAATGCGGTTGATTATATCCGCGATGATTTTGATTTCATTATTATAGATTGTCCACCATCTCTGAATATGCTTACAGTAAATGCAATGACTACCGCTGATACAGTACTTGTTCCAATTCAGTGTGAGTACTATGCGCTGGAAGGATTGAGCCAGTTAATTCATACAATCAATCTGGTAGAGCAAAGATTGAATCCAAATCTTCAGATCGAAGGTGTAGTATTTACTATGTATGATGTAAGAACAAATCTTTCCAACCAGGTAGTAGAAAACGTAAAAGAGAATCTGGATGCAAAGATTTATAAGACAATGATTCCTAGAAATATTCGTTTAGCAGAAGCACCATCTTATGGAATTCCTATTAATATGTATGATTCTAAATCTGCTGGTGCAGAGAGTTATAGAAATTTAGCTCAAGAAATTATAGAAAGAAAAGGAATATAATATGGCAGTAAAGAAAAATGGATTGGGAAAGGGACTAGATTCTCTTATAACAGATAAGGTTGGAAAACCTGCAGCTCCAAAAGCAACAACTAGCAGTGAGAAAAATGTGGATGCTGTATTAATGAATATTAATAAGATTGAGCCAAATAGAGAACAGCCAAGAAAGAAATTTGATGAAGATGCATTATTAGAACTGTCCGAGAATATAAAGCAGTATGGAATCTTACAACCACTTCTTGTTCAGGAGAGAGAAGATTTCTATGAGATCATCGCCGGCGAGAGAAGATGGCGGGCAGCAAAGTTAGCTGGATTAAAAGAAGTTCCTGTTATCGTAAAGAAACTGACGGAACAGGAAATCATGGAAATTTCTTTGATTGAGAATATTCAGCGAGAAGATTTAAATCCAATTGAAGAAGCTTTGGCTTATAAGAGATTATTAACAGAGTTTAATCTGAAACAGGATGAAGTAGCGGAGAGAGTATCAAAGAGTAGAACTGCTGTAACCAATGCAATGCGACTTTTGAAATTAGATGATAAAGTACAGCAGATGGTCATTGATGAAATGCTCACCACCGGTCATGCCAGAGCACTTCTGGGAATTGAGAATCCGGAGAAACAATATGCAACAGCTCAGAAGATTTTTGATGAAAAACTCAGTGTACGTGATACAGAGAAATTAGTGAAGAATCTTCAAAATGAAAAGAAAGTATCAGACGAAGAACCAAAGAAAATCGATCCAAAGCTTATTGCAATTTATAAGGATCTGGAAGAACAGATGAAAGTTATTCTGGGAACGAAAGTAGTAATTAATCCAAAGGATGAGAAAAAAGGAAAACTTGAAATTGAATATTACTCCCAGGATGAACTGGACAGAATCATTGATATGATAAAAGCAGTTGATAAATAGAATTAGAAGATTGAATGGAGTACAAGAATGATTTCAAATTATTTAGGAATAGACTCTGATTATATTATCATTGGATTAGTAGCAGTAGTATTGATCCTTTTGATTTTGATAATCGTGAATATGGTTAAAGTAAGTAAATTGAATAAGAAGTACCAATCCTTTATGGGTGGTAAATCTGCAAAATCTTTGGAAGATACATTGATCAAAAGATTGCAGCAGGTAGATGATCTCATGAAAGCAAACGAGAAGAATGAAAAGAGTATTGAAAAGATCTTCTCTAATATGAAGAATACTTTCCAGAAAATCGGATTAGTAAAATATGATGCTTTTAATGAAATGGGCGGAAAACTTAGTTTCTCTCTGGCACTGTTAAATGAGACAAATGATGGTTTTGTCTTAAATGCAGTTCATAGTAGAGAAGGTTGCTATACCTATGTGAAAGAGATCATAGATGGAACATCCGTTATTGCATTAGCAGGGGAAGAAAAGGAAGCATTAGAAATTGCGAAAAGCTGCAAGCAGTTTGAAATAAAGAAATAATATAAGGGAGAAAATTCGTGCACAAGTTTTTAGAAGCAGTTGGATTTTCTGAATTGAAGAAAAAAGATTTAGAAATTATTATAAAGGATATTATTGATTATCCTCAAATGATGAGAGTTACGAAAGATTCAGATGGAAATGAATTTGCAGAGTTGTCAAAAGAGTTTGCACCAAATATAGGAATTACAGTTCGCGGAACTTATGATGAAGAAGATGTATTTCATATGGAATACTATTATCCATATTTCTACGGAACAGAGGTAACTACTCGTGAGGAAATCGAAATACAGAAACATGCTGAGAAAGAATCCTATGCTGGAGTTTGTGATGATACACATTTAGGAGTAACTTTAATTTTCTACCTGCAGAACTTAGCAGATTATCTTTCCGAGAATAATCGAGCAAATCGAGCTACTTGGCTGAATGGAGCAATTCTCTCTGGATTAAGTATTGAAGGAAAGATTCTTCTACCAGTAGAACAGAGAGAAGATAACAGACATCCGGGAAAATATACTGGAGCAGAAAGAAGTCAGTTGATCGCAAAAGCAAAAGATGGAGATGAAAGTGCAATTGAAAGTTTGACAGCGGAGGATATGGATATATATAATATATTGTCAAGACGAATCCTCCATGAAGATATATTGACAATTGTAAACTCATATTTTATGCCTTATGGAATTGAAAGTGATCAATATAGTATCCTAGGAGATATTTTGGATTACACACTGGAGATAAATAAAATAACAAATGAAAGAATATATTGCATGAAACTGTTGTGTAATGATATAATATTTGATGTGTGTATCCCAGAGAAAAAACTTTTGGGAGAACCAGAGATCGGAAGACGATTCAAAGGCAACATATGGATGCAGGGAAGTATCTGTATGTTATAAAGATTTAGCTTATAAGTATAATTTCATAGATTTTATTCAAATGCCGCTTTAGTTAAATGGATATAACAAGCCCCTCCTAAGGGCTAGTTGAGGGTTCGATTCCCCCAAGCGGTGCCACAAACAACGCCGAAAATTCTTAAACCTTTAAGAGTTTTCGGCTTTTCTTAAAGGAGGGATAACAGTTGTTCCATATTCTGATCGTTGATGATGATAAAAATACCAGGATTCTTATGCAGGCAGTATTAGAAGCAGAGAACTATGTGGTATCAATGGCGTCCAATGGAGAAGAAGCACTTTCCATCATTGATAGCCAGCATATTGATCTAGTCATACTAGATATCATGATGCCAAAGATGAATGGATATGAATTAACTCAGATTTTGCGAGATGCCCAAAATGATATTCCAATTCTCATGGTTTCTGCAAAACAGCTGCCGGCAGACAGGAAAAAAGGATTTCTTGTGGGAACAGATGATTATATGACAAAACCAGTAGATGAAGAAGAAATGCTTCTTCGCATTAAAGCACTGCTGCGCCGGGCAAAGATCGTAAGTGAACGAAAGATCGTGATAGGAGATGTGGTGTTGGATTATGATTCCCTTACCGTTTCAAAGAATGGGGAAGTACAGGAACTTCCTCAGAAAGAATTTCTCTTACTATATAAACTCCTTTCTTATCCGGGAAAAATATTTACCAGAATTCAGTTGATGGATGAGATCTGGGGAGCAGACAGTGAAACAGGTTGGGAAACAGTGACCGTTCATATTGGCAGGCTTCGGAAACGTTTTGATGGTTGGAAAGAATTTGAAATTCAATCTGTTCGTGGACTGGGTTATAAGGCGGTGAAAAAAGTATGAGTTGTAAAAAAGAACCTAGAAAAAGAAATCCTAGAAAAAGAAATCCAAAATTATTCCTGACCTTATATTTTTCCGGAGTGGCATTCTTAATTCATATCATAACTATACTTGTAGTAAATATTATATTATTTAATCTGATTCAATTAGGGATTCAAGTAGAAACAAAATTAGATGGAGCATTATATTTTATTTCTATTAATGGGATAGTGAGTTTTATCATAGGAGCGGTTCTAACATTTATCATCGGAAGGTTTCCAAAAAATCCAATTTATAGAGTGATTGATGGAATGAATCAATTGGCAGAAGGAAATTATAAGATGAGGCTTCATTTAGGAGACTTTAAGATGGACAGGGAGATTGCTTCTAGTTTTAACTCTCTTGCAGAAGAATTAGAAAACACGGAAATGCTCCGTTCGGATTTTATCAACAACTTTTCCCATGAATTTAAAACTCCCATCGTTTCAATCGCAGGTTTTGCAAAACTGCTCCGGAAGCAGAATCTTCCGGAAGAAAAACGGCAGGAGTACTTGGCAATCATAGAAGAAGAATCTTTGCGGCTTTCCTATATGGCAACGAATGTCTTAAATCTAACTAAAGTGGAAAACCAGACAATTGTTACGGATAAAGAGACCTACAACCTTTCCGAACAGATACGAACCTGTGTCTTAATGTTAGAAAGAAAATGGTCAAAAAAGAATATTGATTTTTCACTGGAATTTACAGAGCATATGATCTATGCCAGTGAGAACCTTATGAAAGAAGTCTGGATCAATCTGATCGATAATGCTGTGAAATTTTCTCCGGAGCAAGAGAAAGTTGAGATCATCATAAAAGAAAATGATGAGGAGATCTCTGTATCCGTGATGAACCAGGGTAGTGAAATATCAGAGAAAGAGCAGAATAAGATCTTTAATAAATTCTATCAGGCAGATGAGTCCCATTCCTCCGAAGGAAATGGAGTAGGACTTGCCATTGTAAAAAAAGTCACAGAGCTACATGATGGAAGAGTCATGGTAGAAGGCAATCATAACAAAACAATTTTTACAATAGTACTTCCAAAATTATAAACAAAAAATAAAGAAAACCGGGTAAAAATGAAATTTCTGTTTTTTACCCGGTTTGTTTCGTTTCAGTTTAGATTTCTTCACTATACTTCCTGTAAAAGAAACGTGAAAGGAGAAATGCGAAAAAATGCTAAAAATATTTAAAAACCTAAAAAAGGAGGACTGGGGTTATCTCGGCATCGGAATTATCTTTATTGTCCTTCAAGTCTGGCTGGATCTGAAAATGCCGGATTATATGTCAGAGATCACATTGCTGGTAAAAACACCTGGCAGTGAAATGGCAGATATCTTAACTGCCGGAGGAAAGATGCTCTTATGCGCATTAGGAAGTTTAGTATCTGCAATGGTTGTTTCTGTTATAGCAGCTCGAATTGCAAGTAACTTTGGAGCAACCATGCGAGGAAAACTCTTTTCAAAAGTGCAGTCTTTTTCTATGGCAGAGATTGGAAAATTTTCTACAGCTAGTTTGATCACCCGTTCCACAAATGACGTAACACAGGTGCAGATGCTCATCGTATTTGGATTACAGGCGATCATCAAAGCACCGATCATGGCAGTTTGGGCGATTGTAAAGATCGCAGGAAAAAATACCACCTGGACACTTACTACGGGAGCGGCAGTTGCAGTTTTGCTTGTTGTAGTGATCATTTGTGTTTCTCTGGTTATGCCAAGATTCAAAAAGATTCAGGAATATACAGATGATGTAAACCGTGTTACAAGAGAAAACTTGTCAGGACTGAAAGTAGTCCGCGCCTACAACGCTGAAAAATATCAGGAAAAGAAGTTTGACGTATCTAACCAGATCCTAAGTTCTACTCATTTGTTCACAGGAAGAGTTATGGCATTCTTAATGCCTTCTATCCAGCTTGTTATGAGTGGACTTACTCTGGCAATCTACTGGCTGGGAGCTGCAATGATCGATGCAGCAGAACTGACAGAAAAGATCACTCTGTTTTCAGACATGGTAGTATTTTCTCAGTATGCAATGCAGGTAGTCATGGCATTTATGTTACTGGTCATGATCTTCATTATCCTGCCAAGAGCTTCCGTATCAGCAAAACGAATCTTAGAAGTGCTTGATACAGAGCCAACTATCATAGATGGTAAAGAGACAGAAGGAACAGAGACTGGAACAATAGAATTTAGAAATGTAAGTTTCCGTTATCCAGACGCAGAAGAAGATGTGCTCAAAAATATATCTTTTACTGCAAAGAAAGGCGAGACAGTAGCTTTCATTGGTGCAACCGGTTGTGGAAAATCCACTGTCATCAATATGATCCCTCGTTTCTATGATGCTACAGAAGGAGAAGTTCTGGTAAATGGCAGAAATGTAAAAGAGTATGAACAGAAAGCTCTCCGCAATAAGATCGGTTATGTTTCTCAGAAAGCAATTCTTTTTTCTGGAACAGTGCAGAGCAACGTGGCATATGGAGATAATGGAAAAGCAGATAAATTAGATTCTGATGTAGTAGATGCAGTTTACACTGCTCAGGCTTCGGAGTTTGTTGAAAAAATGCCGGATGGTTACAATGGCTATATTGCTCAGAATGGATCTAACCTTTCCGGAGGTCAGAAACAGAGACTTTCTATCGCAAGAGCAGTTTGCCGTCATCCAGAGATCATGATATTTGATGATTCATTCTCAGCTTTGGACTATAAGACAGACCGGAAACTTCGGGAAGCACTTCACAAAGAATGTAAGGATGCGACAAAGATCATCGTTGCTCAGAGAATCGGTACGATCCGTGATGCAGATAGGATCGTTGTATTAGAAGATGGTGAGATCGCTGGCATGGGAACTCATGATGAACTCATGAAAAATTGTCAGGTATATCAGCAGATTGCATACTCTCAGCTTTCAAAGGAGGAATTGGCATAATGGAAAATAGACATAGAAGACCAGATAGACCAGGATATGGCGGACCAGGACATGGCGAACCAGGACATGGTAGACCAAGACCAGGTGGACCAAGACCAGGTGGACCGGGTGCCCCAATGGAAAAATCAAAAGATTTTAAAGGAACCTGGAGCAAACTCTTACTATATTGTAAAAAATATTGGGCAGCAATGATCATTTCTTTAGGAGCTGCAGCAATAGGAACAGTGCTAACCCTTTTAGGTCCAGATAAGATCTCAGAACTGACAAAGATCATTTCCGAGGGAATCCTTACCGGAATTGATCTGGATGCAGTTGGAAAAGTTGGTTGTACATTAGTGATCTTTTATGCAACAAGCTGGCTACTTTCCGCTTTACAGCATTTTCTGATGGCAGGAGTTACCCAGAATGTATCTAAGAACTTAAGAACTGATATTTCCAAGAAAATAAATCGACTTCCAATGTGGTATTACAACAAGGTTTCCACCGGAGATGTATTATCACGCGTTACTAACGATGTAGATACTATTGCACAGTCTTTAAATCAGAGTATCGGTACATTAGTTTCTGCCATTACTTTATTATTTGGATCCTTATTCATGATGTTAAAGACAGATGGAATCATGACTTTAACTGCAGTTCTTTCCACAATAATCGGTTTTGGACTTATGATGGCGATCATGGGAAAATCCCAGAAATATTTCTTCCGTCAGCAGAAACATTTGGGAGAATTGAATGGTCATATTGAAGAAATCTATTCTGGACATACCGTTGTAAAAGCCTATAACGGAGAGGAAATGTCCCAGAAGGCGTTTGATGAAATGAACGAAAATCTTCGAGACAGTGGATTTAAAGCACAGTGTCTTTCCGGTATGATGCAGCCATTAATGGGATTCATTGGAAATTTTGGATATGTAGCAGTTTGTATTGTAGGTGCACTTTTGACTATGAATGACAAGATTGGATTTGAAGTTATCATTGCATTTATGATGTATGTCCGTTATTTTACGCAGCCACTTTCTCAGTTGGCACAGGCAGCTCAGTCTTTACAGTCTGCAGCAGCAGCAGGTGAGCGAGTATTTGAATTTTTGGCAGCAGAGGAAATGGAAGATGAGAGTCATAAGACAGCCCGCCTTACAAATGTAAAGGGTGAAGTAGAATTCGACCATGTAAAATTCGGATATGAAGATTCCGATAAGATCTTGATCAAAGATTTTTCTGCGAAAGCGAAACCAGGACAGAAAATTGCAATCGTTGGACCAACCGGTGCAGGAAAGACCACTATGGTCAACCTTCTCATGCGTTTTCATGAGATTGCTGGTGGAGAGATCAGAATTGATGGAACACCAACAAAAGATATAAGAAGAGAGGACGTACACTCTCAGTTTTGTATGGTACTTCAGGATACCTGGCTTTTTGAAGGAACAGTTCGTGAAAACTTAGTATACTGTACAGAAAACGTCAGCGATGAAAAAATAGAAAAAGCCTGCAAAGCAGTAGGACTTCATCATTTTATCCGTACTCTGCCTCACGGATATGACACTGTTTTAAATGATCAGGTAAATCTGTCCCAGGGACAGAAACAGCAGCTGACTATTGCAAGAGCTATGATCGCAGATAAGCCAATGCTTATTTTAGATGAAGCCACAAGTTCTGTAGATACTCGTACAGAAATTCAGATTCAGAATGCAATGGATGAGCTAATGAAAGGAAGAACATCTTTTGTAATTGCTCATAGACTTTCTACCATTAAGAATTCAGATCTGATCTTAGTTATGAAAGACGGAGATATAATCGAAAGCGGAACTCATGAGGATCTTCTTGCAAAAAATGGATTCTATGCGGAGCTTTATAACAGTCAGTTTGAACAGTCTGCATAAGAAATTTACGGAAGGAGAAAAAGAAAAATGTCTTATAATTATATAACAATTGAAAGAGAATACGGAAGTGGCGGTGCCATTATTGCGGATCGCCTTTCCAAAGATTGCGGTATTCCTTGCTATGGACAGCAGATCTTTGAGAAAGTATCTCAGGAATTGCGGATGTCAGTGGATCAGATTGAGAATCGAGAAGAAAAAGTAACCAACAGTTTTTTATATTCTATGTATATGCTGGCAACTATGAGAAGTGGAAGTGGAGATATGCTGACTGCAGAAAAGAAGATATTTCTCTCAGCACAGAAAGCAGTGCAGGATTTTGCTGCAAAAGGAAGCTGTATTTTCGTGGGACATTGTGCCAGTGAAGGATTAAAGGATAGAAAAGATGTATTGAGAGTATTTATTCGTTCCGATTATGAGCATAAAAAGCAGAGAGCAATCTCTGAATATGGAATCCCAGAAGCAGATGTGGATAGAACAATGCGTCATTATGATAAGAGAAGGAGTAGCTTCTTTTACGATAACACATCAAAAAGATGGGATTCTATGGAAAGCTATGATCTGATCTTAGATAGCGGAAGTATGGGGATTGATTCCTGTGTACAGATTTTAAAAAGCTTATTATAGATATACACAAAAAGCGAACAGGTTGCCTTTTTTTTCCACATATGATATAATTTATTAATTCTTAATATGTTATTTACCAGCAAATTGCACTAAATTTTTTCGTAAATAACAGACACGTCGTGCCAACGATTAAGATACAGGGGGAAAAGGGTTATGGACGAGAGAAAAAATAAGAATGTAAAATTAAAAATCACTTTAGCAGCGATATTTGTGACTTTAGTAATCATAGCAGAAATCTATGTTGCTTTGAAAGTAACCTTTTATCCGTATGTGTTCGCTATTGTACTGGCAGTCTTAGCAGTGGTTGCTATGTATGTTCTTGTGAGTGGAGCTTTACAATATTTTGACCTTAGAAATAAGCAGAAGGACGAGTTGTTTGAAGATACCATTAAGGCTCAGAAAGCTTCTTATATCTTACATAAGAAATATTTCGAGACTTTAGAAGAGCGAATGAATGTACTTGAGAAGGCAGCAGTACTTCCTACAGAAGAGATCGTGACCGCTCAGAAGGGAATCGCGAAGGTCATTATTAGCCGAAGCAGAGAGAATACAGAAGCTACTTTAAGTTCTCATGAACAGATCATTGAGATGTTAGGAGAATTTGAGAAGCAGTTGAACCAAAGCAAAGCAGGAATCGTGGAACAGCTGCATGAAGATAATGTAGAGATCGTAGAGCAGTTAAGAGAGAATAATGCAGGAATCGTAGAGAAGTTGAATGAAAATAGTGCAGGACTTGCAGAGAAAGAAAAGGCAATGAATGCGGAATCCATTCAGCAGATGATCAATAAGCAGCAGGAGATCATTATGAATCTGAAGGATATGGAGATCCGCATGAGTAATGCAATTCTTCAGAGCCAGAAAGTGATTACGGAACAGATTCCAGTTTATCAAGCACCGGTAATGCAGTCCGCTATGCCGGTAATGCAGTCTACAGTACCAGTAATGCAGAATGCAGTTCCAACAGAGCAGCCAGCTGCACCGATCAGTCAGCCAGCTCCAGAACCAGTGGTGATGGAAGAACCGATCATTGAGAAACCAGTGATGATGGAAGAACCGATCATTGAGGAACCAGTGGTGATGGAAGAACCGATCATTGAGGAGCCAGTGATGATGGAAGAACCGATCATTGAGGAACCAGTGATGATGGAGGAGCCAGCAGAAGAGTTGCCACCAATGCCAGATTTGTCAGACCCGAATAAGAAAATGAGTCCAGACGATATAGCAGCTCTGTTTGCAAACCTTGGAGGAGGAAGCCCAGCAGTGGAAGAGTCTGTACCGGTAGAAGAGATCATCCCAGATCCAGTAGTGATGGAAGAGCCGATCATTGAGGAGCCAATGATGGAAGAGCCGATCATTGAGGAGCCAGTGATGATGGAAGAACCAATCATGGAAGAACCAGCTGGAGAGTTGCCACCAATGCCGGATTTATCAGATCCAAATAAACAGATGAGCCCGGATGATATAGCAGCATTGTTTGCGAACCTTGGAGGAGAAAATTCAACTCCAGTCGAAGAACCAACCGTAGTAGAGGAACCAATTCTCGCAGAGGAGCCAGTTATTGAAGAGCCGGTCATTGAAGAGCCAGTGGAAGAAAAACCACCAATGCCAGACTTGTCAGATCCGAATAAGAAAATGAGTCCGGAAGAAATAGCAGCTTTATTTGCAAACTTATCATAAGAATACAAAAACGACCAACCGTAAGGTTGGTCGTGAAAATTGTTAAATTATAGAAATATTAATACGTATAGTAGCGACCGGTTACACTGTTCTGACCCCATTCGCCATAGCCGCAGTCGCCGCCCATTCCGTCGGCCCAGCCTTTCTGGCCATCCATATAAAGTTCACACCACTGGTGAGTATATTGATTTTCATTTACATGAGTCCAGGAATATCCCATACAATCTAAGACAAGTCCTAAAGCACGAGTAGATCCGGCACAAGAGTATTCACCCTTTACAAAAACACCATAGGCAGTTCTGTAATCTTTACCAGACATGGTATAGGTATCATTTGCACAGTAGCAGGCAACAATGTAGGCTGCTACATAGACTTTCTCTCTGTCAGTAGTACCATAAGACAATGCAGCTTCTGCAATTTCTTTTGCAATAACCTTTGCAATGGCATCTTTGTCAGCCTGGGTGTTAAAGCAGGCTTTTCCATTTTTAATGGTATATGTATGTCCATCGTATGTAAATGATCCGGTATAATTGAAATTAACTCTACTGTTTTCACAGTATAAGAAATCACTGTTCAGTTGAACTAAGCCATCATACTTAAAGGTAATTCGGCCGCCTTCTACATACCACCAATCGGAGGCTTTTTTGGCGAAACCGTAATAATCAAAGTCAATCTTACCGTTCTTTAAATACCACCAGCCGTTTTCATTCTTAGCAAGTCCGGTAAAACTGAAATTGACTTTACCATTTTCTACGCGCCACCAGCCGGTAGAATTCTTAGCGATACCGGTGTAAGAAAAGTCAATCTTACCATTCTTTAAGTACCACCAGCCATTAGCATTTTTAGCAAGTCCGGTGAAATTGAAATTAACTTTACCATTCTCTACACGCCACCAAGCGTTAGAATTTTTAATGATACCGGTGTAAGAGAAATCAATCTTACCATTCTTTAAGTACCACCAACCATTTTCATTCTTAGCAAGTCCAGTAAAATTGAAATTGACTTTACCATTTTCTACGCGCCACCAACCGGAAGCGTTTTTAATGATACCGGTGTAAGAAAAGTCGATCTTACCATTTTTCAGATACCACCAGCCATTAGAATTCTGGGCGAGTCCGGTAAAATTGAAATTGATCTTACCATTTTCCACACGCCACCAACCGGTAGAATTCTTGACGATACCAGTGTAAGAAGTATCAACCACTCCATTCACATAGTAGTACCAATTGCCATCAGAGGCTTTTTGGAGTCCTGTGACAGAAGTATTTTGTGCCACAGCAGTGGTGCTTTGAGTGTTTTCGTCTGCAAGGACTGGTTGGGACACCCCAAGACCCACGAGACCTGCAAGAACAAGTACGAGTAATTTTTTTCTCATAGTTTTCCCTCTCTTTTTATTTATTTGTATAGTTATTGTGAAAAATTTCACATTTGCTATTAAAATTAATATGAAATCCCTTATGAAAAGAAATTCATATACTAATCAATTGGATGAGAAAGTATCTCAATCAGTATTTTAACAACAGATTCCATGCTTTCGACGCAAATATGCTCATACGGACCGTGGAATCCATATCCACCAGTTCCTAAGTTTGGACAAGGCAGCCCCATGAAAGAAAGTCTTGCACCATCTGTTCCACCTCGGACAGGACGGGAGACTGGGGAAATCCCAATAGAGGATATGGCGCGTTTTGCGAGATCCACAATATACATATGATCTTTCATAATAGAGATCATATTCTCATAGGAATGTGTGATGGTAAGGGTTACGGTGCCTGCACCGTATTTCTGGTTCATCTCTACTTCAATGGTACGAAGACGATTCAATCGGGATTCGAAGATATCCTGATCGTGATCTCGGACAATATAGGATAGATTAGCGGAAGCTACATCACCCTTCATATCTGTAAGATGGTAAAAACCTTCTCTATCACAAGTGTGGGAAGGGGTCTCATCCTCTGGAAGCATAGAAGCAATCTCACAGGCAACTAATGCAGCATTGATCATAATATCCTTGGCCTCTCCAGGATGCACATTCACCCCGTGAATCTCAAAATCAGCACTGGCGGCATTAAAATTCTCGTAAGCAATCTCGCCTTCATAATCTCCATCTACTGTATAGGCGTAATCTGCTTTAAAATAATCCAGATCAAAATGATCCGGTCCCATGCCTACTTCTTCATCAGGAGTAAAACCTACCCAAATATCTCCATGTGGTATCTTATTCTGGATGATCTGTTCTAATGCAGTCAGGATCTCTGCGATTCCAGCTTTATCATCAGCACCTAGAAGAGTAGTCCCATCCGTGGTGATCAGCGTCTTTCCTACGGAAGATATAAGATCAGGAAAATCAGATACCTTTAGCACAGAGCCATTGCCTGGAAGGATTACGTCTTTTCCATCATAGTTAGCAAGGATCTGAGGTTTAACATCTTTTCCAGAGTAATCGGGAGCAGTGTCCATGTGGGCGATCAGACCAATGGCTTTTTTCCCTTCCATACCAGAAGTGGCAGGGAGTAGTCCATAGACATAGCAGTGATCAGTCAGGATAACAGAAGACAGTTCTAAGTCTTTTAATTCCTGCTCTAATTCCTTACCTAGAGCAAACTCTCTATCGCTGGTAGGGATATTCTGACCTTCTTCATCAGAAGTGGTCCAATAGGACACATATTTTAGAAATCTTTCTTGAACTTTCATAAAATTTATATCCTTTCAAAAATAATAAAAAAAATGTAAAAAAAAGCTTGCAAAACTTATACTTATACTATATAATAAATCTTGCGTTTGGGAAAGACGTAAATTAAATAATTTATGCGCCTCTAGCTCAGCTGGCAGAGCACCTGACTCTTAATCAGGGTGTCCAGGGTTCGAACCCCTGGAGGCGCACTACGAAGTACCGATTTTGTGGACAAGATCCATGGGGTTGGTGCTTTTTTCTTGTGTAAGGAAAAATTATGCAATCTTCAATAAATCTTAATATTTTTTTCCTTTCAGATTAATGTTTAAGTGGTACAATTTACCGGAATCACAAATGAAAGGAGCAAGAATTTGCAGAATGTAAGCAATGTACTGGAATATCTGGAAAGAAACTGTGCAACCTGCGGTGATAAGATTGCAGTAGAGCAGGAAGATATCCAGTTAAGTTATAAAGAATTAACAGAAGCAGCCAGAAAATTTGGAAGTGTCATTGCAAGAGAGACCGTTTCCAAAGAACCTGTAGTAATTCTGGCAGAAAAAAGTCCTTTGACTTTGGCAGCAATGTTTGGTACTGTATATGCTGGTTGTTTTTATGTACCAGTGCATCCACAGATTCCTGTAGAGCGAATTGAAAAGATCCTTCATGTTTTAGAGGCAAAGGTTGTAGTAACAACTTTGGACATGGAAGACAAGCTGAAGGAATGTGGATTTGAAGGAAGTTCTATTTACATAGAAGAAATTCAGTCAAAAGAAGTGGATGAGGCAGAACTTGAGGCACGAAGAGCTGGGGCAGAGGAGACGGATAATCTCTACGGAATCTTTACTTCCGGTTCCACAGGAACACCGAAGTGTATCGTAGTAAGTCACAAAGCAGTTATCGATTTTATCTCTCATTTTACAGAGATCTTCGGAATTACTGGAGAAGATAAGATTGGAAATCAGGCACCATTTGACTTTGATGTATCTGTAAAAGATATTTATAGTTCCTTAAAAGAAGGAGCGACTCTGGTATTGATCCGAAAGGAGTTGTTCGCTTTACCTCCGGGGTTGATCGATTACCTCTGTGAGAAGAAAGTGACCACTTTGATCTGGGCAGTTTCTGCATTATGTCAGATTTCCGGATTAAAGGGATTTGATTATCGAGTTCCGGAGCAGATCAAGACAGTCATGTTCAGCGGAGAGAGTATGCCAGTGAAACAGCTGAATATCTGGAGAAAGGCTTTGCCGGACGCAATGTTCGTAAATCTTTACGGACCAACAGAGATCACCTGCAACTGTACATATCATATTATTCGAGAAGAATACACCAATGGAAGCAAACTTCCAATCGGAAAACCATTTCCTGGAAGAAATGTATTTCTGTTAGACGAGAACCGACAGGTGATCACACAGCCAGGAAAAGCAGGAGAGATCTGTGTAGCAGGAGAGTCCATTTCCGGAGGATATTATCATGATCCAAAGCAGACAGAAGAAAAATTCATTTTCTATGGAGAAGAGAAAGCTCTTACATACTGCACCGGAGATATGGCATTTTTAGGGGAAGACGGACTTCTCTATTTCGAGGGAAGAAAAGATTTCCAGATTAAGCACATGGGACACCGAATTGAGTTAGAAGAGGTAGAAAATGCCATCAACAACTTGGAAGGAATCACCAGATGCTGCTGTGTTTTCCAGAAGGAAAGAAACAGGATCCTGGCATTTTACATGGGAAGTGAAGCTTCCGGTAGTTTAAGAAAGATCTTAAAGGACAAGCTTCCAATCTACATGGTGCCAAGTAAGATGATTCAGGTAGAAGAGGTTCCATTATCTAAGAATGGAAAAGTGGACAGAAACTACTTTAAACAGAAAGTAATGGAGGAATACTCATGAAAAGAGAAGAATTAGAAACAGCCATATTAAAGTATGAGACTCCATTTTATGTATATGATCTGGATATTTTAACTCAGGAAATGGCGCGTTTTCGGAAATGTTTAGGAGAGCAGATCAAAATCTGTTTTGCAATGAAAGCCAATCCTTTCGTAGTAAAGCATATGTCAGAGCTGGCAGATCGAATTGAAGTATGCTCCATGGGAGAGTTCAAGATCTGCAAGGAGTTAGGAATTGCTCCAGAGAAACTTTTGATCTCCGGCGTGTTAAAAGAAACCAAAGATCTGCCAGAGATCACAGAGTATTGCGGAACGAGAAGCGTGTATACTGCAGAATCCTTCCAGCAGTTTCAGTATTTGGCAGAATTTAGTCTGAAACAGTCCGAGGAAGTTCATATTTATCCAAGACTTACCAGCGGTAACCAGTTTGGTGTAAATAAAGAAGACATCTGCCAGATGATCCGGGCAAAAGCGGATTACCCAATGTTACATATTGATGGAATCCATTATTTTTCGGGAACTCAGAAAAAGAACAGCAAGGTTATCATGAAAGAATTGAACCTGT
Source organism: Agathobacter sp. (assembly GCA_017623935.1). Lineage (GTDB taxonomy): Bacteria > Bacillota > Clostridia > Lachnospirales > Lachnospiraceae > Roseburia. Next base: position 37,366 of record JAGAOC010000086.1, read on the forward strand.
TGGATGAATTTTTTGAACAATTAGAAAAAGAAGAAGGATTTCAGGTGGAGGCCTTAGAATATGGTCCGGGTGTGGGAGTTTCTTACTTCCAGGGCAAAGAAGTTCCTTTATTTGAGGAAGAAGGTTTACAGGAAATCGCAAGTCTGGTGCAGAACATGAAGTGGAAAGGCACAGTTACCTTAGAGATGGGACGAGCTTTGAGTGCTTTATGCGGTTATTATGTGACCCAGATCAAGGATGCCAAGACGAACGAAGACATTAACTACTGTATCGTTGACGGTGGATGTCACCAGCTCAACTATGATGGACAGATCCGTGGAATGTATGTACCAAAAATTCAGGTCTTTCCGGAAGATAATGACGGAGAAGAGAAAGAATGGACAGTCTGCGGCTCACTTTGTACATTTAATGATGTTCTTTGCAGTGGATTTAAAGCAAAGGATCTTTCTATTGGAAAGTTCTTAGCTTTTGAGAGAGTTGGAGCTTACTCCTCTATGGAGGGAATGGCGCTGTTTTTGAGCCATGAACTGCCGGGAGTAGTGATCTACAGCGAAAAAGACAGCTGGCAGGAAGCCAGAAAGAAAACAGATACTTATAATTTTAATATGTTTAAATAAGAAAGGGAAAAGATTATGGAAAAATTATTAGAGATTTTAGAAGAGATTGATGACAGCATTGATTACGAAGCAGAAAAAGCACTGATCGACGATCATTTATTTGATTCATTTGCAGTGATCAACCTGGTAAGCGAATTAGAAGACGCATTTGATATTCAGATCGAAGCAAGAGAAATGGTTCCAACTAACTTTAACTCTGCAGAAGCTATGTGGGAAATGATACAGAGATTACAGGAGAACTAAAAAATGGCTTACCATGAGGGATTTTATTTATTCGCTTTTCTGCCTCTGGCATTGATCTGTTATCAGATCGTGGCAGAAAAACACCGTTGGAAAGTATTGTTGGTATTTAGTTTTATCTATTTCTACTTATTCAGCGGTAACCTGGTGATCTATCTGATCGGAAGCACCATATTGACCCATTATGCAGCAATCTGGATCTCCTGGATCAAGATGAAATATACTCAGGAACTTTCGGAAGTGCCGAAGGAACAAAAGTCGGCAATCCGAAAAGCTGGTCAGAAGAAGCAGCGAATGGTGCTTACGGCAGCAGTTCTCACACTTTTAGGAACTTTGGCATACTTAAAGTATACGAATTTCTTCTTAGAAAATGTGAATTCATTACTGGCGAGCCTGAATGTAGATCACAGTTTTGCTATCAGTAAGATTCTCGTTCCGATCGGTATCTCTTTTTATACCTTAGAGCAGATCGGCTACATAGCAGATGTATACTGGGATAAGATCGAGCCTGAGAAGAACCTTGGAAAACTGGCATTGTTCTTTGGATTTTTCCCATTAGTCATGGAAGGACCGATCAGTTCTTATGAGACCGTGTCAAAGTCACTGTTTTCTGGTCAGAAGTTAAGATTTGAGAATTTAAAAGACGGATTCCTTCGGATTGTCTGGGGTCTTATGAAGAAAATGGTAGTAGCAGACAGGCTCTATATTATAGTAGATAAGATATTTACCAACTATCAGGATTATTCCGGTGTGGTCATTATCTTAGGAGCAATTTGTTATACGATCCAGCTTTATATGGAATTCTCCGGATGTATGGATATTGTCATCGGAAGCGGAAAGCTCTTCGGAGTAGAACTTCCTGAGAACTTCAAACAGCCATTTTTCTCAAAAAATGCAGGAGAATTTTGGAGAAGATGGCATATTTCTCTGGGAACCTGGTTCAGAACCTACATTTTCTATCCAGTTTCTGTTTCTTCCCTTGTGAAGAAGTGGAACAAATTCGGAAATAAGAAAGTTGGAAAAAATATCACCAGGATCGTGACTTCCGCCTTTACACTGTTCCCAGTGTGGCTCTGTAACGGTCTCTGGCATGGAGCTAATTGGAGCTACATTTTCTATGGAATGTACTATTTCGTCATTCTTATGATCGAGGTCATCGTTGAACCTCTTACCAATAAGCTGACGAAAAAATATAATCTGGATACTTTGCGTATCTTTAAGACCTGGATCATTATCTTCACAGGAGAGCTCTTCTTTAGAGCGGAGAGCCTGCCAGCAGGAATAGCCATGTTTACTTCTATTTTCACGGATTTCATTCCGGAAAATCTCGGAAGCATTTCACTGGGAGTTGGATATGCAGATGTATTTGCTATCGTTCTTGGCTGTGTGATCGTAGGAATTGTCAGCACCTTAAAAGAAAAGAATGTTGACATTCAGGCGAAGGTCTACAGCTTAAAGACACCAGTTCGCTGGGCAGTTTATTACGCACTGATCTTTATGATCATTATTTTAGGGGCTTATGGTACAGGTTATCAGCCAGTTGATTTAATTTATGCAGGATTTTGAGGTAATTACTTATGAAAAAGACGTTAAGAGGTGTACTTTTCTTTGGAATTTTTGCACTGCTTTTAGTGGTGGGATCTGGGATCTTTTCCTGGATCGCCCCTCAGACAGATGAAAAAGCCCAGTCCAGAAATGCGGCTGTGATCGGAATTCAGGAAGAAGAGGAAAATACAATTGATGTGCTGGTGTTAGGAGATAGTGAGACTTACACTTCCATTTCTCCAATGCAGTTATATCAGAATAGCGGAATAACTACATATGTCTGCGGTCAGTCTCAGCAGAGACTTTGCGAGAGCTATTCCCTTTTGAAAACAGCCTTAAAGACTCAGCAGCCAAAACTGGTAATCTTAGAGACCAACACCTTATTCCGATATAAAGGACAGAATGTAGAGATTGAAAAGGAACTTGGAGAAAAAGTTTGCTCTGTTCTGCCAATCTTCCGTTATCACTATATGTGGAAACTGCCTTTTGATGGGGAAGAGGCTACCAACACTCAGTACAAAGGCTTCCGACTTCGTGATAAGATAAAAGCTTATAGCGGCGGAGAGTATATGGTGGAAACTGAGGAAGTAGCAGAGATTCCGGAATGGAATAAGTCCTACATGGAGAATATCATCTCTCTCTGTGAAGAAAATAATATAGAGCTTATGTTAGTCAGTGTTCCATCTCCTCACAATTATAATTACAAGGAACACAATGCTCTAGAGCAGTATGCCCAGGAAAATGATCTGGTCTACTTAGATCTGAACTTAAAGAATGAAGAGCTGGGCATGGACTGGAATAAAGACACCATGGATAAGGGGGATCATTTGAATATCTACGGTGCAGTGAAGGTCACAGACTATATGACAAGCTACCTTCAGGAAAATTATGAGCTAGAAGATCACCGCCAGGATGAAAACTATAAAGAATGGGGTGTTCTAGCCAAGGAATACGAGGAAAGAATTGGAAGAATCATAGCGAAACAGTAAGAGATGCACTACGTGCAAATAATGCGCAGCTCGCGGAGAAGAAGTTTATTGCTTTGCAATACCGCTCGCGCGCGGAGATTGCACGGAGTGCAATTTTTTTTATAAGAGAAAAATTATAGATGAAAAAGGTTATATACGGTACAATATAGGAAAATGTTTCATAAATGGAGGGTACTTATGAAGAAAATCCAGAGCTTCCTAGAGAAGCATATG
>JAGAOC010000087.1 GCA_017623935.1 Agathobacter sp.
CATATAATAACAGATAAACAGCTAAATGTACATGGTGTGCAGGGGTTTGCAAAAATCCTTTCGCCCGGGTTTAATAATATTTCGATATTTGTGTATTCCAGATATTTCATTTCAAAGCATTATGGCGAAATGGTAGAAATTCCAAGAGAAGCCTGCGGCTGGCTGTTTTATGTCTTCCCACTCCTTCGACTAGCCGTGGCAAAGTGTCCGCGTAAGTACATCAAGCAAATTCTTGCTCATTACTCTATATGGTAGTGGTTTTTTACGCGGACTCTGCTGCCGCGGATTGTTCGAAGCTTGGGAAGACATAAATAATATCATACAGTCGCAGGCAATCTTAGGAATTTCAGCATTTAGACATAGCGAGAAATGAAATAAATGGAATATACAAATGAAATATAATAATTTAGGCGAAAGGATTTTGCAAATCCCTGTACACAAAATATGAAAAGGAGGGCTATCTCATGCCATTTATTGATTCAAAGATCACTGTCGCTGTAAGCGAAGAAAAGAAAGAAACCATCAAATCCCGCCTGGGTCAGGCTATTTCCATCGTGAACAAACCAGAAAGTTTTCTGATGGTAGGATTTGAGGATAACTATGACTTATATATGGGAGGAAAGAAACTGGATAAAGGTGCTTATGTTGCAGTAAGCCTCTTCGGAAATGCTTCATCTGCCCAGTATAACCAGATGACAGGTGAGATCTGCAAGATCTACGCAGAAGAACTGCAGATTCCAGGAAATGCAGTCTATGTCACCTATCACGGTGTAAATGACTGGGGCTGGAACGGGCAGAATTTCTAATTTCCATTCGTTCAGACCACAGAGTAAAAGAGTGGGTTTCATCTTACATGAAACCCACTCTCATTTTCTTCTACCGGCAGTTGCCGGCTTTTGATTTCTTCAATATTCACATAGGTGCCTTTATTGATAAGGGTTAGGAGCTGATTGATCTGGCTTTCTGTGCCTTGCACTTCCATCTCAACCGTTCCATCCCATTCATTTCTGACCCAACCGGTAACTCCCAGAGAATCAGCCGCATAGTTGGCGCGGTAGCGAAAACCCACGCCCTGCACTTGTCCATATATTTTTAAAAATTTACGAATCTTTTCCATGGAACCTCCTGAAGTTTCATCCGCTTCTATTGTAATATCCCTTCCAGGCTAACTTTATCCGCTTCTATTGCAATCTCCCTTCCAGGCTAACTTTATCCGATTCTTGCAAGATTTCTCCCCCAAGTTAAGGAATGCGGTTATTCCACGCTCTTTAGGGCTTCTACCGGATCGATCACGTCTAAAGAACGATTGGTGATGATCTGCACCATAAGTGCAAATAAAAGAGAAATGCCAGCTGCATACAAATAGCTCTGCGGATAGATCGTCACTTCAAAATATACCGATGGTACACTTAAAATATGAGTCAAACTGCTGCTGATAAATCTTCCTACAGGGAGTCCCAAAAAGATTCCTATACTGGTCAGGATCAATGTTTCTTTATTTACATAAGAATGTACTTCCGGATCATAGAATCCTAATACTTTGATGGTAGCCAGCTCTCTATTTCGCTCTGAGATATTAATAGAAGCCAGTGTGAATAATACAACAAAGGCTAATCCAGCCGCCATAACAAGCACTACGTACACAACAATATTAATTAAAGTAAAGGCTAAAGAGAAATTCTCTTTCATATCCTGGGTACAAAGGGAAGACAAGATCCAGTCTTCCTGAGACAAGGTCTTAGAAAATGCAATATGATCCTCACAAGACTCTGCTAAATTAGCCAGAACTCCATTTGCCTCATAGGTTCCAAAAAGATCTTCATAGGTATCCTTGGTCATATAAAGATAATTTCCCAGATAATTCTTTACCAGTTCCGCAACTTCTGCCTCTTCCTGCAATAATTCCTGTGTCTGGATCGTAAAGGAATCTCCTTTTGCTAATCCAAAGATCTTTGCTGCATTCTCGGTCAGATATACAGAACCATCCTCTAAAGTAATCTCTTCTTTGGAAGGGTTCATCAGGTTCAGATATTTCTTCAATCCCTGATTATCCTCAAATACCATAAGCTGTACTTTTTCAGAATCCTTATCTGCATTTTCCAGTTTTACGGTAGTAACCAGCATATTCAGGTAATCCTCTACCTCTTCGTTATCGTTCATGTATTCCACCAGCTTGTCATTATCATCTGCGCTGGTAGCCGCCAAAACATCATAATGATTCACATTATCATACTGCAGTGGCATAAGCTCTTCTACAGAATCCTTTATGGCAAAACCGAATACCACCAAAGCGGTACATCCCATAATTCCCAAGATCGTCATAAACAAACGCTTTTTATAACGGAACAGATTACGGGCAGTTACTTTATTTAAGAATGATAATCGTTTCCAAAGAGGGGTAATCCTCTCTAAAAGGACTCTTGATCCCATCTTCGGTGCCTTTGGTCTCATAAGAGAAGCCGGATTTTGTCTTAACACCACCAGACAGGCAAAAAATGCTGCACCCACGATTCCAGCCATAAATAGCAACACGCTATAGGTTCCAGACGCAAAATCAAAATACAGATTGAAATGCGGAAACGCATACATAACTTTAAAGAAAGAGAAAACAATTTCCGGTAGGATGACAAATCCTGCGAAATCTCCCAGTATACCTCCTGCCAAACTTGCTGCAAAGGCATAGATCATGTATTTTCTTCGGATCTCTCCATCGTGGAAACCTAACGCTTTGTATGTACCGATCAGACCTCTTTCTTCCTCTACCATACGAGTAATGGTAGTCAGACTGATCAGGATGGCTACGATAAAGAAGACCACCATAAAGACTGTTGCAAGAGATTCTATGGTATCTGCGTCGTTAGAAACATTACTGTAACCACTGAGACTGGTTCGATCCTGCACATACCACTGTGCCATATCCAGATCATTGACTTCATCTTTTGCATCCTGGATCTTCTGCTGGGCGTCCGCCTTTTCCTCTTCAAATTTCTGGAGATTCTCTAAATATTCAAGCTCTCCTTCCTCCAGATCCTTTTCATTTTCTAAAAGCTCTGCTTCTCCTTCTTCTAACTCTGCTTCCTTTTCTAAAAGCTCTGCTTCTCCTTCTTTTAACTCTGCTTCTTTCTCTAAGAGTTCTGCTTCGCTTTCTTTCAGCTGCGTTTCTTTTTCATTAATTTCTTTCCAAGCTTTTTCAAATTCTGTTTTTGCCGCCTGTTCTTGGGCATTAAGCTGAGCTGCTCCTGCATCTAACTGGACTTTTGCGCCGTCTAGCTCTGCTATCACTTCGGCTGTGAGCATATTCTGGGCAGAAAGATAAGCACGTTTTTGCTCTAACTGAGCATAACCATCTTCGATCTCTTTTTTGGCAGCAGCAATTTCTTCGTTTGCCTTTTTCTCCTGCTCTTCTAATTCTTTCTTTCCACTGGCAAGCTGTTTCTTACCATCTTCTATCTGTTCTTTTCCATCCGCGATCTGCTCTTTTCCATCTGCGATCTCTTTTTTTGCATCTGCGATCTGCTCTTTTCCATCTTCAATCTCTGCTTTCGCATCAAGGATCTGCTCTTTTGCATCCTCAATCTCAGTAGCTGCGTCATCCAGTTCTTGTTGAGCGTCAGCAAACTCCTGGTTCATTTCTGCTTCTTTTTCTGCAATTTCATCCAAAGCATCATCTTTGATCTCATCATATCTCGCCTGCTCCCGGCTTTCCATGATCTCTGCTTCAATCTTAGATACCACAGAAGCCACTTTTTCTTCATACTCCTCAGAGTATGCCATAAGCTCGCTGGCACCATCCACAGTAAGATAGATTCCCGTATAGATCTCACTGTCCACCGCCTCTGGCAGAACAAAGAAAGTATAATCCGCATTTGGAGTGGCACGGAAAGAAACTGCACCTTCCGGATTGTTTACATCCGCTGCATCCACTACTATCGCAGTGATGGTGTAGCTTGTATACAAGTAATTCGCGTCATCACTGTCTTCCTCATCTTCGACATCTTCCTCGGCGTCTTCTTGCTCTTCAGCGCCTTCCTCGACATCTTCATCGGCAGTCTCCTCATCAGAGTCTTCTTCCTCGTCGTCCGAGTCCTCAAACTCCGAAATCTCCACGATGTCACCAATCTTCTTGCCACTCTCATGGATATAATTTTCTGTTACTGCGATCTCATCTGCCGCCTCAGGTAAATTTCCTTCTACGATATAAGGAACATTAATGCCCTCAGCTCGGAACATTTTCACTTCGGCGGTCTTATTTTGTTCATCTATTTTTGTCCGGACGATCTCAGTGTAAGTTCCTTCTGCCTCTTCGATTCCATCTAATTCGCTCAGTACCGCAACGTCCTCATCGGTCAATCCCAAAGTAGAAACCACATTGATATCATACAGATTCTGATTTCTGTAAAATTCATCTGCAGTCAATCGAAGATCCCGGCAGCTGGCTCCCAGACAAGTCATCATGGTAACGCCTAATGTCGTAATCAGCATGATGGCAATAAATCTCTTTTTTTCCTTCCATATGGTTCGGGTAATATCTTTATTTAAAGACTTCTTCATATAGTCACCTTTCCTCTTTACTTCATGGTAATTGCAAAAATCTGTCTTTAGCGATTACCACTCGATCTCAGAAATCGGAGTCGGATTATCATTACAGGTAATTTCCACTACTTTTCCATTTTTGAAACGGATCAGCCGATCTGCCATTGGTGCTAAAGCAGAGTTATGAGTGATCAAGATAACGGTGATCTTTTCCTTGCGGCAGGTGTCCTGCAAAAGCTGTAAGATCTGCTTTCCGGTGTTGTAATCCAACGCACCGGTTGGCTCATCACAAAGAAGGATCTTAGGATTCTTCGCAATGGCTCTGGCAATGGCAACACGCTGCTGTTCTCCACCTGAAAGCTGAGATGGGAAATTCTTCTTTCTCTCACTTAAGCCAACTTTATCTAATGTCTCGCCTGCATCTAAAGAATCCTTGCAGATCTGGGCTGCTAATTCAACGTTTTCCAAAGCAGTCAGATTCGGCACCAGATTATAAAACTGGAATACAAATCCAATATCTGTACGACGATAACCTGTCAGTTTTTTCTTATTAAATCCGGAGATGTCCACGCCATCTACCATGATCTCTCCAGAGGTCGGCACATCCATGCCCCCTAAAATATTTAAAGCAGTGGTCTTTCCCGCACCGGAAGAACCTAAGATAACCGCCAGTTCGCCTTTTTCCACTGAAAAATTCGCATCATCCAATGCCCGGATAGACGTTTCTCCAGTCTGATATTCCTTTACCACATGATTAAATTCTATGTATGCCATATCAAATACTCCTTATCTTTTGCCCAGTTATAACTCTCTACAAATTCTGCCACTTCTCTAGTCTTACTTTAAATTCTAAATAAAAATCTTCTCCTTGAAAAGGCGTCATGTAGAAAATTCCTAAAAATTTCAGATTTAGAGCCTTTGTGACTGCTTCGTCCTGGGCATTTTCCATCAGGTAACTCCGAAGCCCCTTTGTAAGGTTATGCCAGGCCACTAGAAAATCTTCATAATCTTTGATCCGAGGAACCCCCAGCCACTTATTGACTTTCATTTTCGTTTTGTTTTTTGCAGGACATTCATGAACCAGAAGAAAATAAGTCAGCTTATCCTCTTCGTAATTTCTTCCTAATGGAAACAGTCTGCAAAGCCCCGGACGAAAACTATGAATACTGCACCTTCCATTTTTATCCAAAAAAGAGCAGGAAGAGTGTTCCTCTCCCTGCATCTTAATGTTAGGCAAAACTAACCCATCTTCCACATGGAGCTCTACTTCTTTTGCCAGCAGCTCCTGGAAGGTCTTATTTAGATTTCTGGTCAATTGGAAAATATCGTAAGGATCCAGCCAAATAGAATCCCCCATGCCCTGACAACAGGAGGAGCACCCCTGGCAGTCGTGACAACCGACTTTTACCATATCATTCGTTCCATAAAGTTTTCCATCGGATATTTCCAATAAATCTGCTTCCATTTTCATTTCTCCTTAGTTTAAATTCTGCCTGTTGCCCCAGGCAAAGGCTGTATTATGCAAATCCTGCCCCGGGACTACATACACTTCACTTCATCCGCAATTCCCATGGTGGATTTCCGGTGAGATACCAAAATAATGGTCTTGTCCTTTTTCTCCTGATCTAAACTCCGCAGGATCATGCCTTCGTTTAGACTGTCAATATTGCTGGTAGGTTCATCTAAAAAGATGTACTTACTGTTATGCAAAAAGGCTCTTGCAATACCGATCCTCTGCTTTTCTCCACCAGACACAGAGTCTCCCAACTCCGCGAGTTTAGTATCATACCCCTCCGGGGTTGACATGATAAAATCATGGATAGATGCCTTTTTAGCAGCTTCTATTACCTCTTCCATGGAGGCATCTTCTCTTGCAATCTTAATATTGTTGGCAATGGTATCCTGGAACAAAAAGGTCTCCTGGGTCACATAGGAAATATTGTTCCGAAGCTCCTTTGTATTGATCCTGTTGATCTCTTCTTTTCCATAGGAAATAGTGCCCTGATCTGTTTCATAAAACCGCATGAGCAATTTCAGCAAAGTGGATTTTCCACATCCGCTCTTTCCCAGGATTCCGTGTATCTTATTTTCTGAAAAAGTCCCTGAAAAATTATCCAAAATCTTTTCTTCGTTTTCATAAGCAAAAGTAACATGATCGCAGACAATATCACCCTGACATTCCTCTGCACCAGCCGCTACATCTTCTACCACCGGCTCTTCTTCTAACAGATCAAGAACTCGGTTTCCTGCTGCTAAAGTGTGATGCAGGTTATTAGAAAGGGTAGATAATGCCGCTGTAGGTCCAAAAGAACTCATGATCGTGATCACTGCAATGATCACTTCCCAGCTTTTCACTGCCTGATCTTCCAAAAGAACTGCTCCTAAGATCGCCATAACTACTCCGGCAGATAAGATCACTCCATCCGTGACAATCTTCTGAATAGTCTCATGATCTTTCAAGGTCTGGCTGGTCTCATGAAGTTTTTCGGTTCGCTTATTCTGTTCCTTTTGTCTGGTCTCCTGCTGACCAAACTGTAAGATCTCTTCTAATCCATAAAGGTTATCCAGTACACAGGTATTTAATTCTCCAAAAGAATTCCGATATTCCTGCCCGGTACTGCTGCCTCTTTTCCCATTCATAATAGGAATGAGGGCACCTACGATTAGATAATAAATTAATCCGACCGCCCCAAAAATTGGATGGATCCTTCCCAAAAAGATCACCATAAATAATGAAGTGATCACCGCAATTACGATAGGTGAAATGGTATGGGCATAAAATACTTCTAATAACTCAATATCGCTGGTGATAATTGAAATTAAATTTCCTTTTTCACTGCCGTCTAATTTGGCAGGTGCCAGCTTTCTTAAAGCAGCAAATACTTTGTGCCGGATCCTTGCTAATAACTTAAAAGCAATATAATGATTGCTTGCCTGTTCTGCATATCGGAGAATTCCTCGAAGCAGAGCAAATAGGATCAATAAGACAAAGATCACTGTTAAATTGACTCCATCGATCAGTCCCAATACCGGTAAAAATCCATATCCTCCTAAGATCGTAATAAAGGACGCCATCAGATTTCCTACACATCCCATAAGGATTGCAAGACACATGATCCCTAACATAGGTCTTATCATGCCGATCAGTCCCATCATTACTCCAAATCCGCTTCTTGTTCTTTTCTGACTCATCGTCCTGCCTCCTCTCCGTAATGCTCCAGTTCCTGTTGCGCCTGAAATAATCGGGCATAATCTCCCTGTTTTTTCATCAGGGAAGCATGGTCGCCAGTCTCCGTGATCCTGCCGGATCTTACTACAAAAATCTGGTCTGCATATACTACGTTGGCAAGTCGATGGGAGATCAAGATTACCGTCTTATGCAGGGCAAGCTCTCTTACTACCTGCATGATCCGATCTTCACTTTCCACATCGATATTAGACGTTGCTTCATCGAAAATATAGATATCACTATCATACAAAATTGCCCGAGCAAGTACAAGTCTTTGTTTCTGCCCACCGGAAAGATTTGCGGCTTTTTCCTCAATTGGCATAGATAGTCCGCCTTTTTCCATGACTGTATCGTAAAGGTCTACTTTCCGAAGCACTTCCTCCATCATTTCCTCTGTTGCGTCAGGATTTCCCATTTTCAGATTATCGTATAATGTTCCTTTAAATAAGTAACTGTCATGGCGAACCCTTGTCACTTTCTGAAAAAGTGCATTTCTTGCAATGTCAGAGATCTCCACACCTCCTAAGGTTACCTTTCCTGCACTTGGCAGGTTATCCCCCATGATCAAGGATGCAATGGTACTTTTTCCACAACCGGATTCCCCAACCATTGCCACAAACCCTTTTTCTGGGATCGTAAAAGAAACATCCTGTAAGACCGGATGATCTTCTTCATAAGAAAATGCTACCTTTTCAAAGACGATCTCTTCTCCTTTTATCTCCGTCACAGTACCATCCGGACGCACCGGTGCGTCCAAAAAGCGGAAGATCTTATCTGCCGCTGCATTTCCATTCATCGCAATATGGAAAAAAGAGCCCAGCAAACGAAGGGGCAGGAAAAATTCCGCGGAGATCATCACGATAAAAAAGCACTGTTCCAAGGAAATGTTCCCCGTCCGCAGTTCTAAAATACTAAGCAGGATTCCTAATGCAGCCCCGCCATAGGCAACCATATCCATGACACTGATGGAATTTAGCTGCATGATCAGAACCTTCATGGTTACTTTTCGGAATTTCTCCGCTTCTTCATCCATTTTCTTGGCGTAACGTTCATCTGCCTGATAGATCTTTAAAGTAGTAAGTCCCTGGAGATTTTCCAAGAAAGAATCCCCTAATTCCGTATAAGTTCCCCAATATTTTGCCAGCAATTTCTTGGCAAATTTCTGCACCGCCACGATGGAAACCGGGATCAGCGGTACGCATAGGAGCAGTACCAAAGCCACCTTCATACTCATGGTTCCCACGATCACAAACAGTGTTAATGGAGCCAATAGACTATAAAAAAATTGTGGTACATATTTTCCAAAATAGATTTCCAGCTGGTCTACCCCTTCCGTGCTGATCTGCACTGCTTCAGCGGTGGTTACCGTATCCCGATAAGCAGAACCTGTCTCCATTAATTTGCAATAGATCCTCTCTCTTAAAGTGTTCTTCACATTTTCTGACGCTGCAAAAGACTGGCGGTTCTGAACCACTGCCGCAATTGCTCGCACCAGAAAAGTTGCCACAAACACCAGAAGAAGCTTGCCCGCCGCTGCCCCTGTGCCAAGCAACAAGCCAAGAAATTCAGCTACCGCAAACATCATCGCTACATTAACAAGCAGCGCCACCCACTGTGACGCTGCCATTCCTACTACATATTTCTTGTTATCCGAAAACTCTTTCATTAATCGCTTATGAAACATTTTTTTCTACCTTTCTCTTAGGTCTATGCTGGAAACAGTGGATCACGATCGTAATCGTAAGCAGTAAACCCGACAGGCTGTGACTGATCCCCAACCACATTCCCGGCATAAATTTCAGTAAAAAACCAGATCCCATTACCACAATAAGGGAAACCAACATGATCCAATTAATAATCTTTCTTTTTGTTCTAGTTGTCATTTAATAAACCTCTCTCTTCTGTCTTTACCCGAAAAATCAGGAAATAAAAATGTGCCGCTGCCACCATAAGGATAATGACTTTAGCGATCATAGGAGAAAACAGCAGTCCAATTCCAAACACAATTCCCAGGGTGATCATCATTTTTCGTTTGGAGGTTCTATCCATGGATTTCTCTTTAAATGCCTTTTCTATGTATTTCTTATAAAGCTTTGTGTTCATAAACCACTTATGAAAACGAGCAGATCCTTTTGCAAAAAGACAAGCAGCCCCTAAAAATAGTGGAGTAGTCGGCAAAATTGGAAGTACGATTCCAAGGATACCTAAACCAAGACAAATAAATCCTAATACAACACAAATTCCGTTTATAATCTTCTTCATAGATTCTCCCATCCTTTCGGTTAGTTTCCTCTAACCCTTTACAGGCGTTAGTTTACACTAACATAAGTTTGTTTGTCAATATCAATCTCCCTTGTAATTTCTGGCAAAAAAACCACCATAGACTGCCTGGCGAAAATTTCTCTTCGTTTTCACAATCTATGGTGGTTTTCCACTTTATTCTAACACTTTTTTACAAACAATGCCCGAATGGCATTTAATACTGCAATGACCATAACTCCTACATCTGCAAAGATTGCCAGCCACATATTTGCAATTCCCAAGGCTCCAAGGATCAAACAGATTGCTTTGATCCCTAACGCAAATACAATGTTCTGGTATACGATTCCTAAGCATTTTCTGGAAATACGGACTGCTTTGGAGATCTTTGCCGGGTCATCATCCATCAGTACCACATCTGCGGCTTCGATGGCTGCGTCTGATCCCATGGCGCCCATGGCAATGCCGATATCCGCTCTGGAAAGCACTGGCGCGTCATTGATCCCATCTCCCACAAATGCCAACTTACCTTTACCAGATCTTGCCGCCAAAAGTCCTTCCACCTTCGCCACCTTATCCTGTGGCAAAAGTTCACTGTAGACTTCATCAATTCCTAACTCTTCTGCAACCTTTTCTGCCACTGCTTTGGCATCTCCCGTCAGCATAACAGTCTTTTTCACGCCGGAAGCTTTTAACCTGGCAATGGCTTCTTTTGCCCCCGGTTTTATAATATCGGAAATGACAATGTGTCCTGCATAGGTTCCCTCTATTGCCAAATGAACAATGGTTCCTGTCTTATGACAATCCATATGGTCAACCTTTAAGTCTCTCATTAATTTTGCATTACCAGCTGCCACTTCTTTTCCATCCACTTTTGCTAAGACGCCTTTTCCGCTGACCTCCTGAATATCACTTACTCTAGTCAGATCCAGCTCCTTGCCATAAGCCCGAAGCAGACTCTTGCTGATAGGATGAGAGGACGCGCTTTCTGCTAATGCTGCATATTCCAACAGCATCTCATCTTCCAGATCATTATGATGGATTCCTGTCACTTCAAATACACCCTGAGTTAAGGTTCCCGTCTTATCAAAGACCACACAATCGGTCTGAGATAAGGCTTCCAGATGATTGGAACCTTTCACTAATACTCCTGCCTTGCTGGCACCTCCAATTCCTGCAAAGAAACTGAGCGGAATACTGATGACCAGTGCGCATGGGCAACTGATGACCAGGAAGGTAAGGGCACGATATACCCAGTCTCCCCAGGCTGGAGAAAGCCCCATAACAAGCACCCTTACTAATGGCGGGATCACTGCCAGCGCAAGAGCACTGTAACAGACCGCTGGAGTATAATATTTTGCAAAACGGGAAATAAACGCCTCTGATCTGGATTTTCGGGAACTGGCATTTTCCACCAGATCCAAAATCTTTGATACCGTAGACTCCCCAAATTCTTTTGTGGTACGGATCTTCAGCACACCAGACAAATTAATACATCCACTGATGATCTCTTCCCCCGGTGCCACTTCCCTTGGAACGCTTTCTCCTGTAAGAGCACTGGTATTTAGACTGGAATTTCCTTCTAATACGATACCATCGATCGGTACTTTTTCTCCCGGCTTTACAAGGATCACACTACCCACAGATACCTCGTCTGGATCCACCTGCTCTACTTTGCCATCTATCTCTACGTTTGCATAATCTGGGCGGATATCCATGAGTGCACTGATATTCTTCCGGCTCTTTCCAACAGCGTAGCTCTGGAACAGCTCGCCCACCTGATAGAACAGCATTACTGCAATGGCTTCTACATAATCTCCATTCCCACTAAGTGCAATGGCAATCGCTCCCACTGTTGCCAAAGCCATCAGGAAATTCTCGTCAAAAACCTGGCGATTCTTAATTCCCTTAAGAGCCTTCAACAAAATGTCATAGCCTATGATCAAATAGGGAACCATGTATAATCCAAATAACAGGATTCCCTCTGCCGGTACGAAATGTAGTACCAGGATCAGCACTGCTGCAACTATGATCCTACAGAGCATTTTTTTCTGTTTCTTCGTCATAACCTCTCCTTAAAAATAAATCTCGCAGTCGTCTTCCACTTTCTTGCAATTCTTTAATACTTCTTTCATGACTTCCTTTGGATCTTTTCCTTCTTCAAAATCCACGATCATCTTCTGCGTCATGAAATTAACAGTAACTTCCTGCACCCCTGGAGTCTTACGAGCTGCTTCCTCCATCTTATTTGCACAGTTTGCGCAGTCAACCTCGATTTTATAATTTTTTCTCATAGTCCTATCTCCTTTCATTTGATTTAACGATTAAGTAATTGTTTAATTGTATTATAGGGAGTACTTCCGAAAAAATCAAGTACTTTTTGTCAAAAAGATAATTTTCTTTTGCCCCCCGGATCTTCCCAACAAAAAAGGTCGTTCCCTACATATAGGAAACGACCTCTTCATACTAATTTACTTAATCTTATATCCTGCGCAATTCCTCGAATTTGGCTTTTAATCCGTCAGATGTCTCTGCTACCATATTGGCTGCAGCTGCAATTTCCTCAGTACTTGCTGCCAGATTATTGATCCTCTCATTTACCTGATCAACAGTCTCCATCAGGCGGTCTGATTCTCTTGCCAGCACTTCCATAGCACTTACGATCTCATCCTTATTCTTATTGCTGTCTAAAGCAGTATTCTTACTAGACTCACTTAAGGTCTTGATCTCTTCTGCTACAACTGCGAAACCTCTTCCTGCCGCACCTGCTCTAGCCGCCTCAATAGAAGCATTAAGAGATAACAGGTTGGTCTGGTTCGCCACCTGAGTAATACTATTATTATTGCTCTCAAGCTGTCCTAATAATTCATTAATGGTATCAAAAGCTGCTTTGATGTTGTTACAGAAATCCACCATATCAGACATCGCTGCACTAATATTGCTACTTTCTTCTGCATTTACATTATTACCGCTTACCATCTCAGAAATAGAAAGGTTCAAGGAGCTGAAATCTTCGTTTGCTGCATCTACCATGTTGGTAAGGATCCTGCTCTTCTCTTCCATCTCCTGATTCTTACGTTCGATCTCTAAAGCATTTTCCTGCTCTCTGGCTTTCTCATAAGCAATGGCATTCTTTACAAAATGTACGCAGTTCTTTCTATCATTGTTACCATTGAAGATAGCCGCTGCCATATCCTGACAGGACGCGTATCCACAGGCACCACAGTTGATACACTGATCTTCCCTAGTGTCCTTATGCATCTTCTTGAAAATAGCATCCAGTTCGGAAGCATTTGGCCGCTGAATCTTCACACCGGCTGATTTGTCGGAGTACTTGCGTACAAAGTCATTCAGGTTCAGAGACTTGAACTGCTTGTTAAGAGCTGCCAAACGCTGTTTTGGCGTGCTCTTTGCCTGCCATGCGCTTCCCTTAGCCTTCTTACCAGCTGCTTTGATCCTCTGAATCTCATAGAGAGTATCTTCGGAGTGGGACTTCTCGTCTTCGATTCCTGTTCCGTAAAGACATCCCTGACCGCAGTTTAAGGCGTCTACCATAAATGGAAGTTCCTTATTGCCGAGAACACGTTTCTTATAATCCTCTAAGAAATGATAAGCGTGTTTCTCTCCTTCGATCTGACGGATAAACAGATCTTCTCCACAGAACCAATATACATTTTCCTTTAATCCACCTGGCATTGGATAGATGGATCCCAGACCAAATGCATTCTCTTCTGTTGCCGGTGCACCTTTGACATTATTCTTCCGCACATAATCCATTAAATGATCAAAAGTAACATTGTATGTAATATATCCCTGTGTATTCGGATCACTGATCTCTGATTTCTTCGCAATACATGGGCTGATGAACGCCAACTTATCTGTGATATTCATGTATTTCTTAGCATAGATCGCAGCGCACATCATTGGGCTGTGAATCGGTACCAGCTTTGGAATTAATTCAGGAACATAATGTTCAATGTAATTAACTACTGCTGGACATGGTTGAGAGATTCCGCCCATAAAATTGTTCTGGGTAATGAAATTAATATAGGCCCAAGTCGTAATATCCGCACCAAAGCTGACACTGATAATATGATTTACGCCTAACTGCTTCAAGCCTCCCAGCACATTCTGATACTCTCTTGGATAGTTCGCTGCAAATGCTGGTGCAACTAATACGGAAATCTGTTCCCCCCGCTTTAACGCTGCAAAGAATTCTTCTGTATCATCATAGAAACTTCTTGCACCGTGCTCACAAGCATCAAAACACGCACCACATCCAATACACTTGTCCGGATCCACATGGATCATTGCCTTTCCATCCACTTCCACGGATTTATTTGCGGTCAGAACAGG
>JAGAOC010000088.1 GCA_017623935.1 Agathobacter sp.
TTCATCATTACATTACCACAGAACCCCTCTACACTTGAAACAGCTCCCCACTGCTGTCCTTCCAATTCCAGTATGCGTTTAGTCGTGTAGAATGTCAAGACGCGTATCGCGTCATTTAAATTCGAGCGATTTTATTGTATTTCAACTACTTTTGTGGTATAATATTTATCTATGTTTGCATAATCTCAAACATAACAAGAATATCACCCTATTGACTGTTGAAAAATTATGCAGGATCTTAGATTGTGAAATAACAGATATTGTATGTTTTATAGACGAAGAACCCGCAGAGTGAAGCAAATGCTTCCTCTGCGGGTTCTTATAATTTCAGACTCTTATTAATTCAAATTCTTATTAATCTGGACTCTCTCGTATTAGCACTCTGGCTCGATCAAGCCGTATGTGTTGCCTTTTCTTCTGTATACTACATTGACTTCGTCGGTCTCTGCGTTGCGGAATACGAAGAAATCATGTCCGGATAATTCCATCTGTACACAAGCATCTTCTGGATACATTGGTTTCATGCCGAAACGCTTGGTACGAACGATCTTAACTTCTTCTTCATCATCAGCCTCTATGTCGATGAAATCCTGTGTAAATCCTGTTCCCCCATTCTGATTACGATCGATGATCTTGGTACGATATCTCTTCAACTGACGCTCGATCACTTCTTCTACCAGGTCAATGGATACATACATATCGCTGCTAACCTGTTCGGAACGAATGATATGTCCCTTAACCGGAATGGTTACCTCGATCTTCTGGCGTTCTTTCTCTACGCTCAGGGTTACAAATACATCTGTATCTGCACTAAAATACTTCTCCAGCTTGGAGAGCTTGTCCTGCACTGCCTCCTTGATACCATCTGTAAGTTCGATATTTCTTCCTGTAATTGTTATTCTCATGATGCCAACCCCTTTGCAGTTTATTTGATACAACTTGTATCATAGTGACATTATACCACAAAAAGGGGAAAAGGCAATTATTTTTATGCAATTTTTACAAATTCTCTAATTCAGATGACAACTCTTCCCAAGTTTCCATGATCCCCATGATCTCTTCTTCCATAGCGTCGATGTTATTTTGGACCTCCGTCAGCTTAGAATAACTAGATTGGAATTCCGGTCGTAAAAGTTCTGCCTTTAATTCTTCTAAGGCTGCTTCCTTTTCTGCCAGCTCTTCTTCCACCTTCTTGACCTTCTTTTCTAACTTGGAACGCTCTTTTCCCGGGTTGTAATAGCCCTTGCCCCCAGTACCATTTATAGAGTCATTAGCGGATTTTGCGGTATTTTCCTGACTTCCATTCTGGCTGATAGCTCCGCCGAAGATTGGATTGCCCTTATAGGCATTTCCCTCTTCTGCCAGCTGGCGATCCAGTTTCTCCTGATATTCATCGTAACCAAAACGATAGAGATTAGTGGTTCCATCTTCAAATACCAACAACGTATCTGCTACTTTTTTCACGAAATAACGGTCATGAGAGACAAAGATCAAGGTTCCTGTGAAATCCTTCAACATGGATTCCAAAGTCTCTTTTCCCACAATATCCATATGGTTGGTAGGCTCATCTAAGATCAGCACATTCGGTCTTCTCTTTAAGATCTTACACAATGCCAGTCGGACTTTTTCTCCACCGGAGAGCATATTGATATTCTTAAAAACATCATCCCCTGTAAAAAGGAAAGCTCCTAAAGAATTCCGGATCTCTGTTTCTGTCAGGTTCGGAAATTCATCCCAGTAATCATCTAACACAGTCTTGTTGCTGGTATACATTGCCATCTGCTGATCAAAATATCCGATCTGCACATTGGTTCCATAATGAAAATCTCCAGATAACGCCGGGATCTTATCTACCAAAGTTTTTAAGAGAGTAGATTTTCCCAGACCGTTTCCGCCTAAGATTCCCAGTTTCTCTCCTTTTTTCAGTTCAAAGGAAACCACAGATAATGGTGTCTCATAACCGATTGCCAGGGAGCTTACGGATAATACATCGTTTCCGGTCTCCTTTTCCGGTTGGAAATGGGCGTGGAAAGTGCGGTTATCATACTTATCCGGTGCCTCGATGAGATCCATATGCTCAATGGCTTTCTGCTTCGAGCGCGCCATAGAAACCTTGGTTGGTTTATTCTTGAAACGGTCTACCATCTGCTGGAGTCTTGCGATCTCCTTCTGCTGAGCAGTGTAATCCTTCATCTGTTTCTCATAGTTTTCTTTTTTCCGGGCAACAAAACTGGTGTAATTGCCCGGATAACGCTTGGCTGTGCCATATTCGATCTCATAGACCACATCTACTACATGATCTAAGAACATTCGGTCATGGGAAACAACAACCACAGCTTTTGGATAGTTCTTCAGATAACCTTCTAGCCATTCAATCGTAGTAACATCTAAGTGGTTAGTAGGCTCATCCAGAAGCAAAATATCCGGCTTTTCTAACAATAACTTGATAAAAGCGATCTTGGTCTGCTGTCCACCAGAAAAATCCCTAAGGGGTTTCTTTCGCTCTTCCTCGGAAAAGCCGAATTTACGGATCAGAACTTCATATTCTTTTTCAAAATAGTAGCCCCCGTCTTCCTTAAACTGCTCTTCCATAACCGTATAACGATGGACTTTCTCTTCGGAATAATCGGTCTCTAATTCCTTCGCTGCAGCTTCTAACTGTGCTTTCCGAAGCTCCATAGGTGCAAAGACCTTACGGATTTCCTGTTCTAAGGAAATATCCGGATCTTCAAAGGCGATCTGTTTTAAATAGCCGATCTGAGGATTTCCTGCTTTCGCAATAAAAACATCCTCATCACTGCTTCTTTTTTCCAGATCCACCTCTCCACTGATGAGTTTTAACAGAGTGGTCTTCCCACAACCATTTCTGCCCACTACTGCGATCTTCTCGGTGTTTCGGATCTCAAAATTAATATTGTGCAAAATGACGTCATCTGCAAAAGCAACTGCGCCATTACAAATCTGATATAACATAACTTATTCCTCTGTTTATTGTCTCTAGGAAGGATCACTTAATCCCGCAAGATAATTTACGAACTGCTGGGCGGTTCGTCCGGAGATTCCTCCATGATGAAGCTCCCATTTATTTGCCTCTGCGGAAAGTTCCTCGTCAGACATGGTAATTCCAGCCCTTCTTGCCAGATTGATCACAATATTGAAGTATTCTTTCTGGCTTGGTTTGGAGTAGCTGATGGTCACACCAAAACGATTTACCAGAGAAAGTTTCTCTTCCACGGTGTCAGAATGGTGCTTATCATTGCTGTTATCCTGATCATTTCTGTCATTCCAGGTCTCTTTGATCAGATGTCTGCGGTTGGAAGTGGCATAGATCAGGATGTTGTCCGGTCTGGTCTCCACACCGCCTTCGATGACAGCTTTTAAAAATTTGTACTCTGTCTCCTGCTCCTCAAAAGACAGATCATCCATGTAAATAATGAACTTATAATTTCTGTTCTTAATATCTGCGATAATACGGGACAGGTAGCGGAACTGGTGCTTATAGATCTCGATCATCCGCAGTCCATCTTTGTAATACTGATTGACGATAGCTTTGATACTGGTGGATTTTCCTGTACCGCTGTCACCGAACAACAAGACATTGTTGGCTTTCTTTCCCTGTACAAAAGCCTCTGTGTTATCTACCAGTTTCTTTTTCTGGATCTCATAGCCGATCAGGTCGTCCAACATAACTGTATCCATATTGTTAATGGCACGGAAATCAAATCCGCCCTGATTGTTCTCTTCAATACGGAATGCCTTGTTCATACCGAACATTCCCACTCCGTAATCTTTGTAAAAGCCGGTGATCACATCAAAGAACTCATTCTCGTCCTTCGCCTGTGCCAGTTTCTTACTTAAGGAACGGACTTTTTCACTGACATTCTTGTTGTACATCAGTTCTTTTTTTACAATGGCGTGGTAATTGCTGATCTGGCTGAAACAAGTAATTCCCAGAGCCTCTTCGATCTTAGAGAAATCATAATCAAATAATTCCTTAAAGATCTTAAAATCGTTGCGTACCAGATCATTGACACTGCCTTCGCTGGCACCGGTCTTCTCACAGGTCATACTGAATGGATTCTCACACATCATCAGATAAAAGGTCAGATAATTGTGCCAGAGATTATCGTCAAATCCATAATCCGTAGCCACCATAAGGATCCGTTTTACCTGGACATTGATCTTACGGGTCAATTCTAATCTATCATAATCTCCACTCTCAAATTCCCCAAAAAGTTTTCCCAGAGAAAGAAGGATCTCATCCTCTTTCATATCCCCATACATCAGTAATTGTGATACTTTCTGATACATCGTTCTTCACTCCCTTGAATATCGTTCTTACATCTGCATATTTTTTAATTCTTCCATCAATTCCAGGTCAGACTCTAACACCTTCATATTCGCAGTCATTGGCTCCTGTCCTGGTTTTGTCACAGTGATCTCTAAAACGGTTCCTTCCGGAATTCCGCTACTGAATACTACCTGAAAAAAGTTGATAAGCTTTGGATGATTACTTTTAAATTTGTTCATTGCACCCATGATCTTCATCATTGCTGCTGGATTTTTCATACTGATAACCTTCTTTCTTTCGTCACAGGGATCCCACCTTCGGATCCTCCTGTCTTGTTCTGCCAAAAATTTAGCACTTCTTAAAATTGTACATGAATTGTGGTTCCTTGTCCATCCTCACTTTGCAAAGAAATGGTTCCATCGTGAAGGGCAACGATGTGTTTTACGATTGCAAGTCCTAGTCCTGTACCGCCAGTTTCTCTGGAACGACTCTTATCCACCCGATAGAACCGCTCAAAGATCCGCTCCTGATGTTCCTTCGGAATTCCGATACCATTATCTTTTACCATAAGATAAGCACCCTTTTCATTTGTAGACACTTCCACCCATACATCCCCGCCTGGGTGATTATAACGGATCCCATTCTGACAGAGATTATCCAAAAGTTCACACATCATGTTGCGATTGCACCGCAGCGTTACCGGCTTCCCTGAAAAATGCAGATGAACTCCGTTCTTCTGGGCATTTACAGACAATGCCTCCATACTGCCTTTCGCCAATTCATAGAGATCCAAGATCTCATAGGAAACCGCTTCTTCTCCGTCTAATTCTGACAGATTGATGATGTCATTGATCAAAGACAACAATCGGGTGGAGTTCTTCTGGATCTCCTGGGCAAAATGGGTTTCCTGTTCCGGTCCTACCATATGATTCTCGATCAACTCTGCATAGCCGGAGATCGCAGTCAGTGGAGTCTTTAACTCGTGAGAGACATTTGCGGTGAAATCCTGACGACTCTTTGCTGCCAGAAGGATATTCTCATGCTGGGCACGGATGGTATTTAAAAACGGAACCAATTCCTTATCCACTTCTTCTTCCCGGATCTCTTCCAAATGATCTGCGATAGTCTCAATCGGCCGGATCAACTGTCTGGTAAGAATGTCCGCTAAAATAATACAGAGTACGACCACTACCACCAGAACCACTAACATTGTGGGCAATATTGATATAATAAGATTAAAAGGACTTCTGGCTTCTGTCGCCAGTCGAAGCACGGTTCCATCCTCCAATCGAAGGGCATAATAAAAAGTATTCATATTCATAGTGTCCGAATTACGGATACTCTTTCCTTCGCCTTTTTTCAGAGCTGCAGATATCTCCGGTCGATCCAGATGGTTCTCCATACTTTCTTCATCTGCGATACTGTCAAAAAGGACTGTTCCATTTTCATCAATCCAGGTAATACGAAGGCTCTCGATATCTACCGAGAGCCCTGTCATATCATCCCTGGAAAAAGTTACTGTACTTTTCAGGATGTTTGCATCCGTCTTCAAGTCCTGATGTACCTGACGGACAAACACCTGATAATAGATTCCTGTCATACACGCCATGGTGATGACCATTGCAATAAATGCAATTCCTAAGAGACGTAAATTAATTTTCTTTTTCATTTTACTGATTCACTTATTCTATTATTTACTCTATTACATAGCCCACATTGCGGACTGTCTTAATTCTTTTTCCAGCAGAAAAAAGTTTCTGCCTTAGGGTCTTTATATGCATATCTACCGTTCGGGACTCCCCTTCAAATTCCGTTCCCCATACATGACGCATGATCACTTCCCGGGATAAGACCACGGAAGGATTGCTCATTAAGAGTCTTAATAATTCAAATTCTTTAAAGGTCAGTTCCACCGGTTGTTCTTCCACATATACCAAATGACGTTTCTGATCTAAGAGTATCTCTCCTAATTCTAAGAGTTTGCCCTCGTCGGTGCTGGTCCTTCTAAGAAGTGCCTTCACCCTAGTGATCAGTTCCATAACAGAAAATGGTTTTTTGATATAATCATCTGCGCCCTGATCTAAGCCTTTGATCATATCCATCTCTGTTGTCTTGGCAGTTACCATAATAATTGGAAGTTGTTTGGTAAGGGGATTCTTCCGAAGCTTGCTTACAATATCGTAGCCACTCTCATCTGGGAGCATAACATCCAAAAGAACCAGATCCGGCACGATCTCATCTAATTTCTTATAGAAATCCTTTGCCTTCTCAAACCCACATACCATATAATTGCTATTCTTTAACGCAATTGTTTCAATTTCTCTGATGTTTTCATCATCTTCCACAATATAAATTAAAGCCATGGTCTATTTCTTTTTATCCTTTTTCTCTTTCTTATCTTTCTTGAGTTTCTTTCCAGGCTTTTCTTCTTTTGATTTCTGATCTGTAAGGGAATCCTTGTCCGTTACATTCAGTTCCGAAATCTGTTCTGTGGTATCATCTTCCACCGCTTTGGATGGGAGTTCGTATTTCTTCTGAAGAGATTCAAATTCCTGAGCGAACCAAGGAGCGTTCTCTTCTTTCAGGATATCCAGATATTCATGAGTCTCAAATCCGTCCTCACTTACCTGGATCATACATACTGCAATGTTGGAACAATGGTCAGCTACTCGCTCAAAGTTTGTCAGCATATCCTGCAGTACCAGTCCTAATTCGATAGTACATTTTCCTTTGCGCAGACGCTTGATATGACGCTGTTTTACTTCGATATTCAGTGCGTCAATTACCTGCTCTAATGGTTCTACATCTCTTGCATGATAAAGGTCATTATTCACAAAGACATCCGTAGTAGTGCCTACAATCTCTCGAACTGCATTGGAGAAGATGTCCAGCTCTTCTTTGGCTTTCTTGGAGAATTCTAAGGACTTCTCATTCATCTCCTGAGCAGATTCCATAATATTGACTGCGTGATCGGAAATACGCTCATAATCACTGATACAGTGCAACAGAACGGAAAGGGTTCTGCTGTCGGTCTGAGAAAGATCTTTATTACCAAGTTTGACCAGATAAGAACCTAATGCGTCTTCATAACGGTCTACACTCTTTTCCATCTCTACGATCTGCTGTGCCTTTTCTTCGGAATATCCATTAAAAAGATCCAGTGCCATATAAAGAGAATCTCTTGCTGTCTCCGCCATTCTTCTTGCTGTCTTACGGCAAAGCTCTACAGCTACACCTGGCTGCTCTAAGAAACGCTCATCTAAGAAAGCAACTTCTGTAGGTGCTGCCTTTGCATCTCCATCTTTGTCTCTTACTAAGAGAGTTGCCAGTTTTACTAACTGATTGCCAAATGGGAATAAGATAATGGCACATCCAATGTTAAATAAACTGTGGATCACTGCAACTCCTGCCGGTGCAATGGAGTCGCTCAAAAATGCAAATGGATGAATTGCATTGATGGTATAGAATACGATCATAAATAAGCAGGTTCCAATAACATTAAAGGACAAATGGATCATGGACGCACGTTTTGCATTCTTGCTGGCTCCAATAGAAGACATTAATGCAGTTACGCAAGTACCGATATTCTGTCCCATGATGATTGGGATCGCTGAACCGAGGCTGATAGCACCAGTAGCACATAACGCCTGTAAGATACCTACAGAAGCTGAAGAACTCTGGATCACTGCAGTAAGGACTGCACCTGCGATCATTCCTAAGATCGGATTAGAGAACTTAGTCAGCATACTGGTAAAGGCTGCATTCTGTCCTAAAGGTTCTACCGCACCACTCATGGTCTCCATACCAAACATGAGGATTGCAAAACCTACCAGAATATTTCCGATATCTTTCTTCTTCTCATTGTTCTTGCCTGTCATGATCATAATGATACCAACTACTGCAAGAATTGGTGAGAAGGAACTTGGTTTCAACATTTTCAGTAGAAAACTGCTTCCTTCGATCTGTGTTAAGGAAAGCAGCCAAGAGGTAATGGTTGTACCAATATTGGCACCCATAATGATACCTACTGCCTGGTTTAGTTTCATAATTCCTGAATTTACAAAACCTACTACCATAACGGTGGTGGCAGAAGATGACTGGATCACTGCGGTAACTGCTGCACCAAGAAGCAGTGCCATAAATCGATTGGATGTAAGTTTCTCTAAGATCCGTTCCAATTTACCGCCGGATAATTTTGCCAATCCGTCACCCATGGCGTCCATTCCGTATAAAAACATGGCAAGTCCGCCTAACATGGTCAATATTCCAAATATGTCCATATGAAACTCCTTTTTTATCTTTCTGTTGTATTTTCGGTTTTAAACAATATCAATCTAATTATTACACAGATTTTACTTTTTGTAAATCTGGGGTTTTCTGATTTTTACAACAAAAATAAACAGGTTTTTTTCTAAATATTTGGACTTTTTTGCTCAATTATGTATCAATTGTAGAGTTTATGTAGGATATTTGTAAATTCTATGTAAAATTACACCTGTACCATTCCTGTACGGTCTAAGGAGAAGATAACCCACTCTGCGATATTAGTAGCATGGTCGCCGATTCGCTCAAAATATTTTGCTACTAAAAGCAGGTCTGTTGCCTGTTCTCCATCCTCCGGATTCTTGTGGATCATCTGGATCAATTTCTGTTTTACCCTATTGAACAGATCATCCACCACATCATCATGACTGATGACTGCCTGGGCTTTTTCCATGTCCTTTTCCACATAGGCTTCAATGCTCTTAATTAGCATCATAGTGGTCTCAGAAGCCATCTGATTGATCAGATCCAGTTTCTCGATATAAGGCTGTCCTGCCATCATAATAGTCACTTCTGCGATGTCTGCTGCATGGTCTCCGATCCTTTCCATATCTGTGACCATCTTCATAGCTGCGGAGATCACTCGAAGATCCTTGGCAACAGGCTGTTGCTGCATGAGAAGATTAAAACAGATATTTTCAATCCTCTTCTGTTCCCTGTCTACTTCCTCATCCCCATTTAAGATCGTCTTGGCGATCTCCACATCCTGTTTCACCAGTGCCTCGATGGCTTTCTGGATCGCCTCTTCGATCATGGTGCCCATGTGCATCATTTCCTGATTAAGCTGAAAAAGCTGTTCGTCGAATTTTGTACGCATTAACCAAACCTCCCTGTAATATAATCTTCTGTTCTCTTATCCTGTGGGTAGGAGAACAATGTTTTTGTATCTCGAAATTCCACCATTTCTCCTACCAGGAAAAAGGCGGTATCATCGGAAACCCGGACTGCCTGCTGCATATTGTGAGTTACTACCACTACGGTATATTTTTTCTTAAGATCTTCCATTAATTCTTCGATCTTCGCCGTAGAGATCGGATCTAAGGCAGATGTCGGCTCATCCATAAGAAGCACTTCCGGCTGAACTGCCAATGCTCTGGCGATACAGATCCTCTGCTGCTGTCCGCCGGATAATCCTAATGCAGACTTTTTCAGACGGTCTTTTACTTCATCAAAAATAGCTGCTCCACGAAGGCTTTCTTCTACGATCTCATCTAATCTTTTCTTATCCTTGATCCCGTGAACTCTTGGTCCATAAGCAATATTGTCGTAGATACTCATTGGAAATGGATTTGGCTGCTGAAACACCATTCCCACCTTTTTACGGAGCAGAGTCGTATCTACTCCTTCTGCGTAAATATCTTCATTATCTAATAATACTTTTCCGGTGATCTTTACATTATCCACCAGATCATTCATACGGTTTAAGGCCTTCAAAAAAGTGGATTTTCCGCAACCGGATGGTCCGATAAAAGCAGTTACTGCTTTTTCTTTAATATTCATGCTGACATCTTTTAAAGCATGGTTCTCACCATAATAAAGATTCAGATTTTCTACACTAATCTTTGTATTCTTATCCATAGACACCTCTACTTTAGTCTTTCTTTGCGTTTACATCAAATTTCTTTGCTAATGCTTTTGTTGCAAAATTAATTCCCAGTACGATCACTAAAAGTACCACTGCGATACCGAAGGCTGCTCCAAATTCACCCTTACTTGCGCTTAAGTACAGCTGAATGGTCAAAGTTCCGCCAGATTCTAACATCTTGTGGAAAAATGGCTCGATTCCTTTTGCTGGGAGAAGTCCTGAGCTTCCTGCAGTAAATAAAAGGGCGGCGGATTCTCCAACAATACGTCCGATCGCCAGGATAACACCGGTAATGATTCCCGGCATAGCGGATGGCAGAAGGATGGTGCGGATCATATACCATTTTCCGGTTCCCAATCCGATCGCACCGCTTCGATAACTATCCGGTACGGTCTTTAAGGCCTCCTGAGTATTACGGGTGATTAGCGGAAGAACCATCAGCACCAGGGTAAAGGTTCCTGTTAAAATAGAGTAGGACAATCCTAAGGTTTCACCAAAGAACATCATTCCGAAAAGTCCAAAGATAATGGACGGGATTCCGGATAAGGTCTCTGTGGCAAACTCGATGAGAGATACCAGTTTTCCCGGTTTGGCATACTCATTTAGGTATACTGCTGCCCCTACTCCAATAGGAGTGGCGATAAGCATAGTAAGGACTATGATATATAACGTATTTAAGATATTTCCGGCAATTCCTACGGTTCCTTTTAATATACTGGTCACTCCTGTTAAAAACTGCCAGTTTACCTGCCCTATTCCTTTCATCAGGACATAAATGATAATTCCTAATAACAGAAACACAGAAAGGGCGGCGCAAAAATAGATTGCAATATACATCATGACATCTTTTGGATGTCTTTTTCTTTGAGTAATACTTGTCATTACGCTTCTACCTCCCCTTTCTTTTTCAGTTTTGCCAGCAGTAGGTTAATGATCATGATAAATACGAAGAGTACCAAACCTACCGTAAACAGAACCTGTCTATGAACTCCTGAGGAATAAGCCATTTCACTTACTACCTGAGTTGTTAAAAATCTTACAGAATTAAATGGTAACGGAATATTGACAGCTCCGCCGGCTACCATATTGATGGCCATGGCTTCTCCTAAGGCTCTTCCCACTCCTAAGACAACGCCGGTCATGATCCCTGACTTTGCTGCCGGAATGATCACTTTGAAAATAGTCTGGATCCTGGTAGCCCCCACTGCTAGAGAAGCAGATTTCATAGAAGCCGGAACTGCTTTGATAGAAGAAGTCGTAATATTGATAATGGTTGGCAGGGTCATGATCGCCAATACTAAGATCGCGGACAACAGATTTGCTCCACCGGTATATTTATGAGTAGTAGAATCCGCAAAAATGAGCAGTTCCAATTTATACATCAGTGGATTTAAGATCATTTTTCCTAATAATCCGTAGATAACAGAAGGAATTGCCGCCAAAAGTTCTACTGCCGGCTGTACCACTGCTGCCAGAGGCTTTGGCGCTACTTCTGCGATAAACACCGCGGTAAGTACCCCAATTGGAACTCCGATCAAAAGAGCTGCTGCGGTTCCCACGATAGAAGTAAGGATTATGTAAAAAATACCATAAGAAGGATCTTTTGCAGTAGGCGCCCATTCCGTTCCAAATAACAGCTCAGTGACCCCGACACTGCCCAGTGCCGGGGTTCCTTTGTATATCATATAACCTGTTATGGAAAAGACTGCCAAAATGGCAACTACTGCACACACTAAAAATATGTATTTTGCAATGGTTTCACCTTTTCGCATATGTCACATCCTATTCTGGAATAATTAATCCAACTGCTTTGATCACTTCTTTTCCTTCATCTGACTGGATGAACTCGAAGAATTTCTGTACTGCTTCGCTCTGCTGGCTGATCTCACCCATAGTTGCCATTACGAATGGTCTGGAAAGAACATAGTTACCAGCAATGATATTTTCTTCTGTAGCTGCTACACCATTTAAGCTTACTGCTGTTACTGTGCTGTCTACTACGTCTAAAGAAACATATCCGATGGCTCCTGGAGTTGCTGCTACACTGGCAAGAACACCACCGGTAGAATCCAGTTCCTGAGCATATGCACAAGCATCTTCGATCTCTAATAATTCTTCAAAAGCTCCTCTTGTACCGGATCCGGCTTCACGACCAACTACTACGATGTTCTGATCTGCTCCGCCAACTTCGCTCCAGTTAGTGATGGTTCCGGTATAGATGTTAGCTAACTGCTCTGTGGTAAGATCGGTAACTGTGTTTGCTGTATCGACTACAACCGCAATACCGTCGATGGCTACGATGTTTTCTACAGATCCGTTTGCTTTTTCTTCATCTTTTAATGCACGAGAAGCATTTCCGATATCTACGCTTCCAGCTGCCAGAGACTCAAGACCAGCACCAGAACCGGTAAATTCAGCTGTTACAGTGATTCCAGGATATTTTGCCATGAAGGTTTCCTGAAGAGCTCCGCAAAGTTTTTCCATAGATGTAGAACCAGCCATGGTAACCTTTCCTGTAATGTTTGCGTCACTGCTGTTATCATCTGTTGCCTGAGACTCAGCCTGAGAATTTTTCTGGTCTGCATTTGAATCAGTGCTTGTATCCCCACATCCCATCATTGCTACTGTCAGTCCACAAGCTGCAGCGATAGTCAAAAGTTTTTTAATTCTGTTTTTCATCTTATTTTCTCCTTCAAATTCAAATCTTTTTCGTTTACATGACCTATCATATTCCCCCAATGTAAAGTCCAAAACCAGCCCTTCGTAAAACTTATGTAAAATGTACGTAACCTTTGTAAATTTCTGGTCTTTCCCTGGATTTCCTGATAAAATATCCCTATAGACTTACGAGCAAAACTATTCTTTAAAGTAGATTTAAGGTATAGCTGTTATCATAATGGTATCATTGTATAAAATGGAGGTATGACTATGCGGCTGCTTCTCGCAGAAGATGAGATCGAATTATCAAACGCCTTAGTGGCAGTGTTAAAACATAATAATTATTCTGTAGATCCGGTCTATAACGGACAGGATGCTCTGGATTACTTATTAAATGGAAATTACGATGGAGCCATCTTAGATATCATGATGCCGAAAATGGATGGGATCACAGTCCTTAAGAATGTTCGGAAAGAAGGCTTATCTCTTCCTATTATATTGTTGACTGCCAAATCCGAGATTGATGACCGGGTAACAGGATTAGATGCCGGTGCAGATGATTACCTGACCAAGCCTTTTTCCATGAAGGAACTCATGGCCCGGATCCGTGCCATGACGAGACGTCAGACCCCAACCTCAGATTCTATCCTGACTTTCGGAGACCTCTCCCTGGATCGATCCACCTATCAGCTTTCCACCGCAAGTGATGCTATGCGTTTGGGAAACAAGGAGTATCAGATGATGGAAATGCTTCTGGCTAATCCTGGTCAGGTCATTCCAACAGAACAATTTATGGAAAAGATCTGGGGATACGATAGCGAAGCGGAATTAAATGTCGTATGGGTTTACATTTCCTACCTTAGAAAAAAACTGACTTCGTTAAATTCAAACGTACAGATCAAAGCAACCCGAGGAATCGGCTATTCTGTGGAGGAACGCCATGATTAAACAACTTCGATTTAAATTCGTTGCCATCGCCATGGTTTCTATGATCATGGTACTAACCTTGATCATTGGTGGAATTAATATCGCCAACTATGTAAATATTAATGATACGATCGATATGCGGCTTACGATCATTGCTGAAAATGATGGTACATTTCCTCTGGATCTTATGGATTCCAAAGAAACCCCAGAGGAACTCTATGATTCCCCTTTTTCTCCTGGAGGCGAGGAACCGGAAGCTCCACCCCAGAAGAAAGAAGAACATCATTTAGAGAAGCTCTCTGCAGAAGCAGCCTTTGATACCCGGTATTTTACAGTGACCCTGTTAGAAGATGGAACCGTTTCCATGATCGACACTGGCAAGATATCTGCGATCTCCACCGAAGACGCCTCCCAGCTTGCTGTTTCTCTTTATAATAAGAACAAACAGAATGGCTACAGTGAAAATTATAAGTTCATTGCCAAAGAATTAAATAATGGGCAGACCATGTATATTTTCTTAGACTGCGAACGGGAATTAAATACTTTCTATTCCTTCCTTTTTGCTAGTATTGCCATAAGCTTTGCCGGACTATTCCTAGTATTTATCCTAGTTCTGGTATTTACCAACCTTATCTTAAAACCAGTATCCGAAAGCTATGCCAAACAGAAACGCTTTATTACAGACGCCAGCCACGAGATCAAAACGCCTCTTACCATCATCGATGCCAACACAGAAGTCTTAGAAATGATGGACGGAGAAAATGAATGGACAAAGAGTATCCGGAATCAGATCCGCCGTCTGACCAAGCTTACAGAGCGACTGGTCTTCTTATCCAGAATGGACGAAGAAAATTCCGTTTTGGAAATGGCTGAGTTTTCTTTATCTGATGCAATCTTAGATACTGCGGAGCCTTTTCTTCCAGTGGCTTCCACTAAGAATAAAACGCTTACCCTCTCTATTGCACCGGATATTAATTATTATGGAAATGAAGGCTCTCTGCGCCAGGTCATTTCCCTGCTTTTGGACAACGCCATCAAATATAGTAACGATGGAGGCCAGATCAGCCTCTCTTTAGAAATGTCGGGAAAGAATCGAATCCTCAAAGTATATAACACGGTTGATAAGATCACTCCTGGCAATCAAGATATCTTGTTTGAACGTTTTTACCGGGCAGATGATTCCCGAAGCACTAAGACCGGAGGATATGGCATTGGCTTATCAGTAGTAAAAGCTACTATCTTATCTCATAAAGGAAAGATCTCTGCTAAAAGTCGGGATGATCACTCCATTGAATTTGTGATTCAGCTTTGATCCCTAAACAAATGTAAGAGCTTTGTAAAAAGACCGCAAAAAAATGTGGTCTTTTTTTTATCTTTAAAGTTGATTTAAGGTTTCTATTTTATACTTGGTAACATGAAAGGAGAAATGACATGAGCGATCAAATGATTTTTAAAAGATATGAGATCAAATATATGCTGGATCAGCAGCAGCTTTCAATCATAAAAGAAGCCATGAAAGAACATATGAAAGCAGACATTCATGGAAAGAACACCATTTGCAGTCTGTATTTCGACACACCGGATTTTCTCTTGATCCGCCGTTCCTTAGAGCATCCTATCTATAAGGAAAAGCTGCGACTGAGAAGTTACGGAACCGCCCAGCCGGATTCCACAGTTTTTATTGAATTAAAGAAAAAATATGATTCTGTGGTATATAAACGACGAGTTGCCATGACAGAAGAGGAAGCAGAAAGATATCTTCTGCAGCATAAAAAGATCATGGATACCCAGATCACTCGGGAAATTGATTATTGTATGGATTTTTATGATGATCTGGCTCCCGCAGTTATGCTTTCTTATCAGAGAGAAGCCTTTTACGGTAAGAACGATCCGGAATTTCGGGTAACCTTTGATGAGAAGATCTTATGGAGAGATTATGATCTATCCCTTTGCAGCGGGATCTATGGCAATCCGATCCTGCCACCAGGAAAGACCTTAATGGAGGTAAAGACTTCCGGTTCCATCCCTTTATGGTTCACCGAAGTCCTGACCAAAAATCATATTTATAAAACATCATTTTCTAAATACGGTACTGCTTACCGTACAATCTTTGCAAACAAACGAAATGGAGGAATATGTAACTATGCTTAACCAATTATTTGAAGGAATCTTTGACACAACTGCCACTACCATCTCTGTACCGGAGTTTTTGCTCTGCGTAACAGTTTCCTTGGTCATTGGAATCTTTCTGGCTCTCGTATATATGTATAAGAGCCGCTATACCAGAAGTTTTGTGGTAACCCTTGCAATGCTCCCTGCTGTTGTCTGCGTGGTCATTATGATGGTCAATGGAAATGTAGGTGCCGGTGTTGCTGTTGCAGGAGCCTTTTCTTTAGTCCGTTTCCGTTCCGTTCCTGGTACTGCAAAAGAGATTGGAACGATCTTCCTGGCAATGGGTGCAGGTCTTGTAGCTGGAATGGGTTACTTAGGATACGCAGTTCTTTTTGCCCTTGTTTTAGGACTTTTCATGTTCCTGATCAACATTAGTGGAATCGGTCAGAACAAAAAACCTTCCCAGGATAAAACTTTACGTATCGTTGTTCCTGAAGATTTAAATTACACAGATATGTTTGAAGATATTTTTTCTGAATATACTACTTACCATGAGATCGTTTCTGTAAAAACGACAAATCTTGGCAGCCTTTTCAAGTTAAACTACAACGTCACCTTAAAAGATCTTTCCAAAGAAAAAGATTTTATTGACGCTCTGCGCTGCCGCAATGGAAACTTAGAAATCAGCATTTCTCGTCAGGAGGCAAATGTTTATGAGCTCTAGAATACGAAAAATCTGTGCCTTATTAGGCTGTGCTTGTTTGGTCTTTACCACAACCGCCTGCTCTAAGGGCACAAACGACAACAAAAACCAATTAGAAAACTCCACAAATACCACGGTGACTACCACACGATTATCCACTGCTGATCTGTTTTCAGACAGAGATAAAGAAGTGGGCTATCAGGAAGAGACCAGCGTGACCATTACTTTATCCGACAGCGGAAGCCAGGCTTCTTCTGACAGTGTGACGATTAACGGATCTGTGATCACCATCTCCGAAGAAGGCACTTATATCCTCTCCGGAACCCTGTCCGATGGACAGATCATTGTAAATGCAGATTCTTCTGCTAAGATCCAGTTAGTTTTGAATAACGCGGATATTACCAGTTCTTCTTCTGCCGCTCTTTACGTAAAACAGGCAGACAAGGTCTTTGTGACCACTGCTGAAAACAGTAGCAATCATTTATGTACTTCCGGCACCTTTACTGCGGATGGAGATATCAATGTGGACGGTGTTATCTTCTCCAAAGATGACCTGACTTTAAATGGAACTGGTACTCTTTCCATCGAGACCGAATATGGTCATGGTGTAGTTTCCAAGGATGATCTGGTGATCACCTGCGGAACTTATAACATTACCGCTTCTTCCCATGCTCTCACCGGAAAAGACAGCGTTTGTATTGCTGATGGTACTTTTTCCCTGACCTCTGGAAAAGATGCCATTCACAGTGAAAATACAGAAGACACCGAAAAAGGATATATCTATGTTGCTAATGGATCCTTTACTTTAAATTGTGATGGAGACGGTCTGGACGCTTCTCATGTGGTACAGATCGAAGGCGGCGAATTTTCTGTAACCACTGGCGGTGGTGCAGTGAACGCAGCGACTCATTCTGAGTCAATGTTTGGCGGTAGGATGGAGAATTCCTCCACCTCAGAAACAGAGGATGATTCCACCAGCATAAAAGGCTTAAAATCAGACCTGGCTATCTTCCTGGATGGCGGTACTTTTACCATGGACTGTGCGGATGACTGTATCCACTCTAATGGAAATGTAGAGATCACTGACGGAACTTATACCCTCGTTGCTGGGGATGACGGAGTTCACGCAGACCAGAATCTGCTTGTTTCTTCCGGAAATATAGATATCACAAAAAGTTATGAAGGATTAGAAGCCATGAACATTACGGTTTCTGGTGGAAATCTGAATATTGTTTCTTCTGATGATGGCTTCAACTCAGCCGGTGGAAACGATTCCAGCGGATTTGGCGGCCGTGGCGGTGATCAGTTCGCTTCTGATGATAACTGCATTATCACCATTTCCGGCGGTATCATCAACATCAACGCAGAAGGAGACGGAATCGATTCCAACGGAAATCTTATCGTGTCCGGCGGAGAGACTTATGTATGCGGTCCTACCAACAGCGGAAACGGAGCTTTAGATTACGCCGGTACTGCTACCATCTCTGATGGAATCTTCGTGGCAGTTGGCATGAGTGGCATGGCGTTAGGTATGTCCGATAGCTCTACCCAGGGCTCTATGCTGGTGAATCTTTCTTCTAACCAGAATGCAGGCACCATCACTTTGACCGACTCCACTGGCAAGGAACTGCTCTCCTATGACAATGCGAAAAATTACAATTCCGTTCTCATTAGCTGCCCTGGTATCCAGGAAGGAGAAACTTACACTCTGACCACCAGCGGCACATCCACTGAGATCGAAATGACCAGCCTGACCTATGGCAGTACCGGTAATGGCATGGGCGGCGGCATGGGCGGCGGTCGCGGCAACGGAGGCATGGGTAACAAAGGCAACTCCGGCAGCACAAATGATTCCGATAGTACCGAAACTATGGAAATTCCTGACAATATCCAAAAACCGGACGGAACTGAAATGCCTGATGGTATGCAGCTTCCTGACGGTGCTCAAATGCCTGACGGTATGCAGATTCCTGACGGTGCTCAAATGCCTGATGGTATGCAGCAGCCTGACGGTGCTCAAATGCCTGACGGTATGCAACAGCCTTCCGGCGATATGCAGCCACCAACTGACGGCACCATGCCAGAAAATGGACAGATGCCAAATGGCGGACAGACTGATCCGAATGGGCAGACCAACAACGGACAATCCTCTGAGACTTCCCAAAGCTCAGATGATAGTATATAACCTTTTTTCCTTTATCGAACCTCAAAAAAATAGAAAGAACTGCGGATTGATAACCGCGGTTCTTTCTGTTTTCTCGGAATCGGCGTGACAGGATTTGAACCTGCGACTTCTACGTCCCGAACGTAGCGCTCTACCAAACTGAGCCACACGCCGTTATAAAATTGTAACTGCACTATTTTTCCAGTGCTAAAACATTTTAGCACAACCAAGTTGCTTTGTCCAGTCTAAGCCGTAAATTCTATTCCAGTCGAAGATCCTAAGCCTAACATTCTAAACATCAAATATAGCACTTCCCTCTTGACACGCCTTGTCCTCTCCATCAAAATAAATAACAGAATGAAGCTTTTTTGAAAGGAATCACATATATGAATCGAACTGCACTTATTACAGGTGCCTCCCGGGGAATTGGCGCTGCGCTTGCCAAGACTTTTGCGGAAAATGGATATGGACTTGCCCTATGTTGCCGTAATTCTATGGATGAGTTGGAGGCTCTGGCGCAAGAACTGCGGACATCCTATGGAGTGCCTGTGCTGACATTTCAGGGAGACGTGGGAGAGGAAGACTTCGTGTCTCATATGACAGAAGATACTTTAAAAGAATTCGGTCATCTGGATGTACTGATCAACAATGCGGGGATCTCCCATATTGGACTGCTTACAGATATGACTTTAGAGGATTGGAACCGGATCGTGACCAACAACCTTACCTCCGCTTTTTTAACCTGCAAATATGCTTCTCCTTCTATGATCGCACGAAAACAAGGAAAGATCTTAAATATCTCATCTGTATGGGGAATCTGCGGTGCTTCCTGCGAAGTAGCCTATTCAGCTTGTAAAGGTGGTTTGAATACCTTTACTAAAGCTTTGGGGAAAGAACTGGCTCCAAGCAATATCCAGGTGAACGCCATTGCCTGCGGGGTCATTGATACCCAGATGAACGCTTGCTTTTCGGCAGAGGAAAAAGCAGAACTGGCAGAAGAGATTCCTGCCGGACGCTTTGGAACCCCGGAAGAAGTTGCACATCTCGCCCTTCAATTAGTAACAGATAATTCCTATCTGACCGGTCAGATCATCACTCTTGATGGGGGCTGGATCTGATCATTTCTGTCAAAATAAGAGTTTCCAGCTAAGGTAAATACGGTTCTTAGCAAATAAGATTGCGCTTCGCGCAATCTTCGCGCGCGAGCGGTATTGCAAAGCAATAATCTTCTTCTCCGCGACACATATTCCACTTAGCGAGGTTCTTTCGAGCTTAGTGGAATAGCGTACAGAGTAGCTGCGCATAATTGACACGTAGTGTCTCTTGTTTACTAGGGAATTCCAGAGGAATTTCCTAGCAAACAAGAAAAAAGACGCGCAACGCGTCTTTTTCTCTTTTTCATATTTTATAAGATAAAATAATTTTCATGAAAGAGGAACTGGAACTTATTGGAAATCCCTACAATAGAATCACCAAATTCAGTGAACGACTGGTTCTTGCCATGAATTTTCGGGATGTAAGTAACAAAGAATTAGCTGACGCTGTTTTTGTTGCCCCTTCTACCATCAGTAGCTATCGCACCGGCCACCGAATTCCCAATATAGAACAGCTTGCTCTTATTTCCACCACCTTAGAGGTGTCTTGTGATTACCTTCTCGGGTTAACCGATTCTTTTTTTATCAACCACACTTCCTCATTTATTTTGCAAGAAAGATTAAAGTAGTACGGGCAGGTACTCGAACAGTATTTGGTCCAAACTCTTCTATTGTATTAGCAAAACTCTTTCCATCTTCGTATTCACAATTGGTATTCACTACTAATTTCCATTGCATACCATTAGAAAGCACCGGAAGCTGCATAGTAAGCGGTTCCCAATAAGAATTCATACAATAGAAAATAATGTCATCTCCTGTATCCTTCTTATTTCTTCCCGCAAACATAATTCCGATCATATGAGTTCCATGATCTGTATTACTATTATAAGGATAACCATTATGAATACTGATCTGTGGCAGCTGGCAAGCTGCGTCCTTGGTCTTTTTCCGCAGGATCGGATGATCTTTACGGAACTGAATCATAAAACGTACAAAGTCATGGATCTCGCTGTATTTTTCAAGACGGGTCCAATCCAGCCATGAGATAATGTTGTCCTGGCAGTATGCATTATTATTACCGAACTGTGTATTACAGAACTCATCTCCTGCATAGAACATGGCAGGGCCACGGCTACAGAGCAGGGCTGCAAAAGCATTCTTAACCAGACGCATACGAAGTCCGTTTACTGCCGGATCGTCTGTCTCTCCTTCTGCACCACAGTTCCAACTGTGTCCATTATTATCTCCGTCTGTATTATCCCAACCATTCTTCTCGTTGTGCTTCTGGTTATAGGAATACAGATCGTAAAGGGTAAATCCATCATGACAGGTCAGGAAGTTAACAGAAGCTCCATGACCACGGCTCTCTGGATTATATAAGTCTTTGGAACCGGTAATTCGTGTGATCGCGCCTCCTGCTGTACCATCATCACCTTTTAGGAAACGGCGCATATCATCACGATATCTTCCGTTCCATTCAGCCCAACGGTTCCAAGATGGGAAGCTTCCTACCTGATACAATCCACCGGCATCCCAGGCTTCTGCGATCAATTTTACTTTGCTGAGTACACTATCAAACGCTAATGCTTCCAAGATTGGTGGGTTCGCCATCGGTGCACCATTCTGATCACGTCCCAGAATGGATGCCAGGTCAAATCTAAATCCATCTACACGATAATCAATGACCCAATGTCTCAGACAGTCTAAGATAAACTGCCGCACGATCGGATGGTTACAGTTCATTACATTACCGCACCCACTAAAGTTGTAGTAGTACCCATCCGGAGTCAGCATATAATAAATATTGTTGTCAATTCCTTTGAAGGAGAAGCTAGGTCCATACTCATTTCCTTCTGCTGTATGGTTAAATACTACGTCTAAAATGACTTCGATTCCGTTTTTCTTTAAGTCATAGATCAGGCGTTTTAACTCATCACCTTCATGATTATGTTCTTCCACAGAGTTATAGCCTGTATTCGGTGCGAAGAAACATACGGTATTATATCCCCAGTAATTATAAAGCTGTACGCCATCCACTACTCGGGCACTTTCCATCTCATCGAACTCAAAGATCGGCATAAGCTCTACGGCGTTGATTCCAAGGTTCTTTAAATATGGGATCTTTTCACGAAGTCCTTCAAAAGTACCTCTTGCAGTAACTCCGGAAGACTTATCTTTCGTAAATCCACGAACATGAGTCTCATAAATGACCAGATCTTCATAATCATGCTCTAAAGGAGTTACGTCCCCCCAGTCAAAACGGTTATATACAACTCTCGCCTTATACTGAAAATCCTTTCCACCTTCCGGCTTCTCGCCCCATTTTCTCTGGCCGGTAACCGCTCTTGCATATGGGTCAAGGATCAGGTTATCTTCTTTGAATAACAATCCCTTTTTCTGATCATAAGGACCTGTCAGCTGAAATGCATATTCAAATTCTTCTGCTTTTAACCCATATACGAACATAGAGTAAGTATCTCCCAGACGAAAACTATCCGGATAAGGAAGTCTTGCAAAAGGTACATTCTCCTCATTTCTGAACAATAACAAGGTAACCGATGTAGCATTATGGGTATTAATGGTAAAACTCACACCATTTTCTGCAACATGGGCACCATTCATTCGGAAAAATCCAGGTCTAACGGTATATCCGTTAATCTCTTTCGTTCCCTTTAACTTATTCTTCATATCCAGGTCAGAATTTCGCCTGATCTGGTTCCCGCTAGATGACACAGACTGACGATTCGTAACGGTCTGTCGGTTCGGTGCAGCCTCCTGCATATTTAAATATACTGATTTCTTTGAATCTCCATTTTTTCCATTCCAAGTTCTCATTTTCTTATGTCCTCGATTCGATTTTCCCCACATACATACTTACCTCTTCCCCATTACTCTTCGATCATGATGGTTCCATCATCCTCAAACACAATTTCTCCGTAAGGCTCTGAATAATCCTGTACTTTCTCTATGATAGAAGCTTTCCTATCATCTTCTGCTATGGTAGGCTGGAAGTCATTTCGACTGTCTATGGAACTGATCGTACATGGAACGATCTTTGCTTCCACCTGATCCTGCAGCACACCATCCACAAAAGTGAAAGTATGCTGGTATATCATAGTATTTTTATCACTTGGATTTCTATTTCCCCCAAAACAGAAATTTCCAAGGCTGTAACAGATTACTTTTCCATTGTAGATCTCGATTCCCTGCAATACATGAGGGTGGTTTCCAATGACCAGGTCGGCTCCCCAGTCGATGATCCGATGAGCTGCTTCCTGCTGGTACTGGGTTGGATAATGATCTAACTCAACACCCCAATGGCAGGCAACTATTACAAGATCTACTCCCTGCTCTCTTAAGCTGGCAATGCCATTTTGAATATCCTTCTCACGCTGTTCTTTTTCTGAAAAAAGACCTACGGAAACTATTCCGATCGTTACTCCTTCATCGGTGGTATAAATACCGGTCTGATCATTATATCCATATACGATCCCTGCCTCATCTAAGGCTGACATGGTATCTGTCAGACTGGCTTCTCCGTAATCTAAAGTATGATTA
This sequence comes from Agathobacter sp., assembly GCA_017623935.1. Taxonomy (GTDB): domain Bacteria; phylum Bacillota; class Clostridia; order Lachnospirales; family Lachnospiraceae; genus Roseburia. The sequence continues at coordinate 23,416 of JAGAOC010000088.1, forward strand.
TTCCCCAGACTGCATCCTTCAATAGAACTGCTGGTCATAATCCCTGTATATTCCGGTCGTCCTTTTAGGTTCCATTTCTTTTCTACCCGGGCGGTTTCATCTGTCAGCACACATTCCAGATTGACCAGAGTAAAATCATCTTCCTCAAAGATCTCCTTCACACCGGCGAAGAAATATTCTTCCCCGTTTTTATCATAATATTCATGAAACGAGCCTTCGTAACCATGGGTTTGTGTAGCTCCTAAAGTACAGTCTCCCGTAGCTGAAATGGTAACCGTGGTCACTACCGGTTCTGGTTCCTGAGATTCACTCTCTGTCTCCTGTATTGCCTGAGACGAACTTTCCGCCTCTTGGTTCTCATCCTTCTGCTGGCTGTCTCCTGAGTTCTCTGACTCCTGTACTACCTTTCCATTGGCAGGAAGATCTGATCCTTCATGGAAAGAACATCCTCCCAATAATGCACTAAGGGTAGCCGTAAGACAAAGAAGAACTTTTATCTTTTTGCATTTCATGGTGCAACTCCTATTTATGATTTCTCTTTTTGTAAAATGTCTACCGTATGACCAGATGCTCCCATGAGATCCGGTCTCTCGCAAGTTGCAAGATGATACTGAATAAATGCCTGAAATTCTTCTTCATCCAAAGAATTCAAAACTGTTCTCATATGATTGGCAGGCCCATCTGCGGAAATGACCTGCAGTCGGACAAGTCCCGCCTGTTCATTCAGTGCCTCCATATCCTCCAGCCTTACAAAACTATATAAAGGATTGGCTTTGGAGGTGCAGTGGAAATTCTCATCTAACATCCCCGTCTCAAGAGCTTCCTTAATATGGCGTTCTTTGAAGGCATATGTCAACACGCTGTATTCATTCATGATATAAGCCACCAGGATAATGCCACCAGGTCTTGTGACCCTTTTGGCCTCCTGTAATGCCTGTAACTTCTCATCTGCTCCATGAAGATGATACATAGGTCCAAAGAGCAGCGTCAGATCAAAGGTATTATCCTCTAGCTTTTTTAATCTCAGGGCATTTCCCTGAATCGCTCTTACTTTATCGCATTTCTGCTTCAATCTTCCCAGATTGTGCTTCACCAGCTCTACTGCAGTCACTTCGTAGCCTTCTTCTGCCAAAGGGATGCTGTATCTGCCGGTTCCTGCGCCAATATCCAGGATCTTGATCCAAGAACGCTCCCGCTCTCCACAAAACAGCTCCAGATACTTATGAATATATTGCATGGAAGTGATAAATTCCACCTGGCCATGCCGGCTATTCAGCCGCTTTTCTTCGTTGAATTTGTTGTAATATTCTTCCAGTTCTGTCACGTTGCTTCTCGCTTTTTATCTTCTATATAAATGATTAGACATATACAATAATTTTCCCATGAAATGGTACATTCGTCAATCCCTGTTTTTGACAACAAATTTCGCCCCGTTTAGGCAAAAACAGGTGTTTTTTGGTTGTTAACGCTCTAAATATTTCTGCAGGGTCTCCATTTGATCCTGAGCGTCTTTTATGCCCTGGTCATAAACTGCTGTAAGCCTTTTAGCATTTCTTTCTATCCTATGGATATATAGCTCCTGGCTCGGACGGATCACAAAGATCTTGCCCTGTTCTTCTAACTCTTCTAACAGATCTAAGGTACTGTTATATTCCAGATGGCGGTTGCAGATTCCCTCTACCAGATTTGGATAATCCTTGTAATAACGCTTCGCCATTTTCCCATTAGAAGCGGATTTTCGGTATCCTGCCGGTCTTGTCAGGATCACTACGATCTTGTCGTAACCCATCTCCATACATTTCTGGAGAGGAACACTGTCTGCGATACAGCCATCTAAATACTTCTGTCCGTCCCATTCTATCATTTCCGACAAAAATGGCATGGCAGAGGTAGCACGAATGACTTCCATCTGCCGAAAAACACTGTCTAATTTGATATATTCTGCTTCTCCTGTTTCCACGTTGGTCACTGTGGCATAAAAGTCGATCCCGGACTTCTGAAAAGCCTCATCATCAAATACATCCAGCTCCATTGGCACTTTGTAATAAGCATAATCTTTATTAATGATATTGCCTGTGGTAATAAGGGAACGTATCCCCATATACTGGGATTTTTTTGCGTGTTCCAGATTGTAACGGAGCGCCCGTCCTCTCTGCCTTGATGGGTAATTTACCCCGAATAAAGTTCCCGCAGACACTCCGATCATTCCATCTACCGGGATCTCATGATCCATAAAAATATCCAGCACGCCTGCAGTGTACAATCCTCGCATAGCGCCGCCTTCCAGTACAAATCCTATCTTCATGCATTACTCCTTACGAACGATTTTTCCTTTGATCCAGGATACGGATTGGGAGATCTTCGGACGAAATGGCCGAAGCCAGAGCCAGATCCCGAACAAGATCCTGTAAACCGGATCTTTTACAGAAAAACGCTTTCCCTTCCGAATGACTTCTGTAAGGATTCCCTTGATCTGAGACTCTTCCAATGGCCCTTCTACTTCGCTCTGATTATCTCCAACCATATAATATCCGGTCTTGTCCACCTTCCAGATCCGATGCAGTACCAGAATACTTCCGACTCTTCTATATAACACCACATCTCCCCGACGTGGCGACTTTTCCACTGGTGAAATGATCGCCTCATCCCTTCCCGGAATAAAAAGCGGGTACATACTATACCCTCTAGGCTTAAGCTGAATGGAATTGCCCTCTGCTAAGAGTTGTTCCAGATCCAGCCAGTTCTTATTATCTTCTGTCATGGGATTTCCTCACTACTTGAAATATAAAGGTATTGTAGCATTTTATACCATCTAATGCTATAATTATCTTATATTTTACAGTTCTTTTTCGGAACGGAAACGAGGAAAAAATGAAGCGCAGTTCCCATTATTATCTCGCGAAAATTGAACAGATTCCTTACCTTTTGCCCTTTGGACAGAATCTGGCGGATTTTAAGAAAAGTATGCAGTTAAATTCTACGGGAGTTTTCCTGTGGAATCAGTTAGAAAAACAGATTACTTTTGAAGAACTTCTTCACAATGCAGCTAGTTATTTTCATGTTGGGGAAGAGGATCTTCCTATCATACGACAGGATATTGAACAATTTTTAAAGATCTTACGTTCCTATGGAATGTTAGAAGAAGAAGAGATCTTTCCTGACTTGTGGGAAGAGCGACTTTCCCTTTCTATCGGCGGTCTGAAACTATCTTTTCTCGGGTCAAAAGGGGATTTTTCTCCGGAGTTTCTTGCTTTCCAAGACAACTTTACAGGTGTACCAGACCAAACCCTTCGGGTACTGCACTATCCGCCTTCCAATACAGAAAACGGAACCCTTTTGATTCGAAATCATGAACTAATGGTAATGGACGCAGAAGATAAATACATCATTACCTTCCCAGCCAGCCCTTATATCCGGGAAGCCTGGTTATCCAAAAATGGAA
>JAGAOC010000089.1 GCA_017623935.1 Agathobacter sp.
AAAGAGGGGAATCTGGATTTTTCCATTGATGTCAGCGGTGAAGATGAAATTGCCGAATTGTGTATTACTTTTGAGGAAATGAGAAAGCGTTTGAAAGATAACGTAGAAGAGAAGATTGCAGACGAGAAAGAGAGCCGTGTGTTGATCAGTAACATAGCCCACGATCTAAAGACACCGATCACTGCGGTAAAAGGTTATTCCGAAGGAATCTTAGACGGAGTGGCGAATACACCGGACAAAGTAGACCGTTATGTGAGAACTATTTACAACAAGGCTTGCGAGATGGACACTCTGATCAATGAACTGACCATCTATTCTAAGATCGATACCAACCGTATTCCTTATAATTTTGCCAAGATCAATGTGGCAGAATATTTTGGAGACTGCGCAGAAGAGATTGGATTGGATCTGGAATCTAAGAGAATCGGACTGGCTTATTATAATTATGTGCAGGAAGATGTGATCATCATTGCGGATCCGGAGCAGTTAAGGCGAGTGATCAACAATATCATAGGCAATTCTGTAAAATATATGAATAAAGCTCACGGATTTATTAATATGCGGATCAAAGATGTGGGAGACTTTATTCAGGTGGAGATCGAAGATAATGGACGAGGAATTGCCCAGAAAGATCTGCCATATATTTTCGATCGGTTTTACCGTGCGGATGCATCTCGCAACTCTGCCACAGGCGGAAGTGGAATTGGACTTTCCATTGTTAAGAAAATTATGGAAGATCATGGTGGTAAGATTTGGGCAACCAGTAAAGAAGACACCGGAACTATTATGTATTTTGTAATCCGAAAATATCAGGAGGTTATCAATGAGTAGAATTTTAATTGTAGAAGATGAAGTTTCTATTGCAGAACTGGAGAAAGATTATCTGGAATTAAGTGGATTTGAAGTAGAGATCGAAAGCGATGGTATGAACGGACTGGCGAGAGCTTTGGCAGAAGAATTTGATCTGTTCATCTTAGACCTTATGCTTCCGGGAATTGATGGATTTGAGATCTGCAAGCAGATTAGGGAGAAGAAGAATACCCCAATTCTTATGGTTTCAGCTAAGAAGGATGATATTGATAAGATTAGAGGTCTGGGATTAGGGGCAGATGATTATGTGACGAAGCCATTTTCTCCGAGCGAACTGGTAGCAAGAGTGAAGGCTCATTTGGCTCGATATGAGCGGCTGATCGCCAGCAATGTACCGGAAAATGATACGATTGAGATCCGAGGTATCAAGATCGACAAGACCGCCAGAAGAGTCTGGATCAATGGAGAAGAGAAGCCATTTACCACTAAGGAATTTGATCTTCTAACTTTCCTGGCGGAGAATCCGAACCACGTATTTACAAAGGAAGAACTGTTCCGGGAAATCTGGGATATGGAATCTATCGGAGACATTGCCACAGTCACTGTGCATATTAAGAAGATCCGTGAGAAGATCGAACTGAACACCAATAAACCTCAGTATATTGAGACGATCTGGGGCGTGGGTTACAGATTTAAATTATAAAAAATAAATTAAAGTGGTTGAAGGTTTTAGATAAACTGTATATAATATAGTTAGAGGTAAATGTTTGCCGCTTGCTGATGGCGCGGGATATAAGTGATTCAGTTTGTAAATGTTTGCCACTTGCTATACAGGTGGGATATAAATGGTATAGTTTGTAAATGTTCCCCATCGACTTCATGTCGATGGGGAATTTCTGTAAGGAGGAAAATTTGAAGGTACAACAGGGGTTTTCATATCATATAAAAGATGATTTTTTTGAATTGGTAAAAGACGAATATTTAATGAGTAATAAGGAAGATGGAAATTATCGACCACATTTTTATGCGGTGCAAGATAAAAAGAATTTGGATTTATACTGGATGATACCTATCAGCTCACAAGTTGAAAAGTATAAAAGAATTGTTGAGAAGAAAAAGAAAAAATTTGGAAAATGTAATACAATAGTAATTGGTAAGTTTGCAGGAAAAGAAAATGCATTCCTAATTCAAAATGCCTTTCCTATCATTGAAAAATATTTGGATCATATTCATACAATTCAAGGGCAGCCAATTATGGTACATAAGGAACTAAATAAAGTCCTTGTAAGAAATTTGCAGGATGTGCTTGCTATGTATGACTCGGGAGTTAAATTGATGTTTACAAACGTGCAGGAGATTAGGCATATCATGGAGAAAGAGTTGCAAGATTATTTTCCAATAGTGGTACAAGTAATACCACTAAGTAATTTCCATGTACAAGTATTTTTTGATGATGGTAAAATAGTTGAATATGATTCAACGAATGACTTGCAAGGCGAAATATTTAAGCCATTGCAAGATATACAAGTATTTAAAGATACGTGTACGATACTAAATGATACATTGGCATGGGATTTGACAGGAGATAGGGATGCTTCTAACTGTATAGATATTGATCCCTTTACGTTGTATGAACTCCCTGCTATAAATGATCTGGTAGTATGACAATGAATGAAACAAGGTGTAAGGTCTTATTAAGTTACTAAGACGTTATGCCTTTTTTATTTACTACATCTCATTGATGCGCAGCTTGATTTAAAGGAAAACTCAATGCAACCTCTGGTTGCAAAAATTCCAATGTAAGTTGGTAGATTCCGGATGACTTAATTTGTATAATCTATTTGAAAGGAGGCGTTTCATGAGCATAGGTGGTAGAATTCAGCAATTCAGAATTTATAATGGTCTAACGCAAGAACAGTTAGCGGAAAAACTCGGTGTATCAAGACAATCTATTTCTAAATGGGAAATGGAACAGTCACTACCAGAGATTGATAAAGTTGTGCTAATGAGTAAATTGTTTTCAGTTGGTACAAATGAAATTTTATTAGATGAAGATGACATTAAAAAGCTTAGACCACAAGAAATGCATTTAGGTTGTATTTATTTGATTGCAAGAGATTTTGAGAGGTCTATTACATTTTACGAAAAACTATTGTCAATGACAGTATCTACCCGAAACTGCGGAAATAAGTTTGCACAGTTTTTCTTTGATAATAAATGTCTTGCTCTTATGAACGAAAATAATTTGCCGGGGCATCACTATGAAGAGGGGGATCATAAATTTGTTCTTAACTTTTGGGTGGAAGATTTGAAGAGAGAATATGATAGACTTAAAGACCTGAACATTGGAAAAATGACGGAAATAGAAAAGGTGCACGAAGGTTATTATTATTTTAATATTTATGATCCTGATAATAATGTTTGTGAAGTTACTGGCGGATATAAGGAGGTGTGGTAATGGAAAATGTTTGCCAAAGTTGTGGTATGCTTATGAGCCAAAATGATTACGGAAAAAATGCGGATGGAAGTATTAATAAAGAATATTGTAAGTTTTGCTTTTTTGATGGAAAGTTTGGAAAAGAGGAAACTATGGAGGAAATGATTGAAAGTTGTATTCCTTTTTGGTTAAATGATGGCGACTGCAAAACAGAAGATGATGCTCGAAATAAAATGCTGAAAATTTTTCCGGATTTAAAAAGATGGAAAAAGTAAAATGCGTGCCGAGACAAGCAATCACCAAATAGATTTAATCCCCATGTACAAATCATTGATCTGTACATGGGGATCTGTTATGTCAGTAGAAAGATTTCCTCAACCTCTATTCTTTTTCGTTCTTGGTTGCAAGGATCAAATATGCCGCATAGGCTAATGAAACCACACACAGGAAAATGCTGCCGGCGATACCATGCCATGCAGGTGCCGCATCTGTGTTGGCAAATGCGCTCAGACTGTTAACGACACCGTGGGCGATGATACATGGCCAGAGGCTTTTTCCTTTGTAAAAAATAATGGTAAACACAAAACCAATGGCAACGGCGTAGCAGATCTGCATCAATGTTTCTGGAATGTCTCTTCCGTTAAGTAGGTTCACAATATGACCCAATCCGAAAGTGACACTGGAGATGATAATGGCGAGTTTTATATTATCCTTGCATAATGCTTTGAACAAGAAACCTCTAAAGATCACTTCTTCCAAAAATCCTACACACAACATACTTATAACATATAAAACGGATTCAACTACAGTTAAGTTTAATTTAAGACCCCACCAAACGTTTGTTGATGAAAGAAGTACAAGGGGAATAAAATACAGATACTTTTTTGCACTTCCTTTAAAAGAGCAGAGACCGTATTTTTCCTTTAATTCATTTTTGTTGATCCAAAGGTATATGATCAGGGTTAATGCAATACAAACTGGTGCAGTCACGATCTTGGCAGTTCCGATCTTGCCGGAAAAGTTATCCGCGAAACTCACCAGTACAACATAAATTCCTATCCATATCAATGCAAAATTCGATTCATTTTTATCATATATTTTTTTCATTTGTGACCTCCTTTGCAGCGCAGATGGCGCCGAATAGTACTTTTGTTAATGATGTTATTAAAAGCTCCTCGTCATATGTCATTTCATTATTGGCAAACAGGCTGGCATATCCGTGAGTAAAAACAAATAAAGTTGAAAAGATCTCTTTTGCTTCATCGATGGTTACGTCTGCTTCTTGCGCTAAGATCTGCATGATAGGTTCTAGCTCATCTGATTGAACTAAATCCTGCAAACCGGCTCCGGAAAATTCATTAGACTGAAACAAAAGGCGAAATAAATTCTTTTCCTCTACGGCGAAGCGGATATAATTCATTCCGATACAAAGCATAGGATCTTCATAGCCGCACTCCATATTCATTAGCCATTGGGTATGATATTCATCCGCTTGCTGATAAACGGCTGCTTTTATTTCTTCCACCGTCGCAAAGTGATATAGCACAGGCTGCGTGGAACAATTTAAGCTTTCAGAGATACGACGGGCAGTAATCTTGTCCGCCCCTTCTGCGCGCGCAATCTGAAAAGCAGTCTCTATGATCATTTCTTTTGTGATCCTTGCCTTAGGTGGCATATGCGTTTCCTCCCTTCCTACATTATGTAACTTATGTTATATAACATACATTATAATTGCGCGTTTGTCAATATATTTAAGGAATGGATTCCTATATCATCTCGACTTCCGATACCCCAAAGGAGAAATTCCGTAAGCCTTTTTGAAACTGCGGATAAAATAGCTCACATTAGGGAAACCGCTAGAAAGAGCGATATCGGTTACAGAAAGCTCAGTATTTTCTAAGAGCTTCTGGGCGTGGGTCAGCCGCAAATGCTGGATATAACTGCTAAAGGTCAGGTGGAAATGATCTTTAAAGTATCGGGAGAGATACTTAGGGGATAGATGGAATTCCAAAGACAGTTGGTCTAAGGTGATCTTTTCTGCAAAGTGTTCCTGAACATAGAGCAGCAGTTCTTTCTGCATGATACCTTGTTTATTGGAAGCAGTCTCAAAAACAGGATGTTTAAAAGCCAGAAGTTTATCAATGAACTGCAGCAGCAGGATCTTGGTCTGGAGCTGGTAAGCTCCGGTCTTTTGTTTATTAATACGGATCAGTTCATCTAAAAGAGGGTCAAGCTCTGTAGCCAGGGCTTGATCCTTTATTTGATTCTGCCAGGAATACTGCCCATTTCGCAGAGGCCTGAAAAAAGAAGTCTCCAAGTCATCCATAGTCTGAAAAGAGAGAAATTCCATAGGAAAAAGCAGAGTGTAGTAAGACACGGACAGGTCGGAGGAACCCATGAAATGGAGTTCCCTCGGATTGACCAGACAGATGTCTCCTGGGGAAGCGGTATATTCATTACCGGAAACGTAGATCCGCAGTTTGCCCGCCAGAACATAAATGATCTCAAACTCTTCGTGCCAGTGAACCGGAATCTGAAAAGCATGAGGGGCATTATGGATATGGTATTGGTCGTAAGGATATTCTTTTGTTCCATGAGGAATATTTTCTTTCAGATCAAGTTTCATTTCAAACCTCCCACAAATAGCGAATGTATCATACAGCAAATTTTTGTATAAAGGACTATTTATATAACGATTTTATCACAAAAAGTAGAAATAGTGCAATTTCTATCTGACATAATGCAAGTTTTAAAATGGAAAAAGGAGTAAAATTGCATATATAAGAGAAACGTAAGGGCTGCACGGGGCAGTAGAGAGAAAGTAGGGGAGAATTATGGAAGAGGAAAGAAAATCGTTAGCACAATTGTTTGTACCAATCTGTCTGGAAACGCTTTGTTTCATGCTGGCAGGAATGGTAGATACTTTGATGCTATCTTCTGTATCGGATGAAGCGGTAGGCGCAGTAGGAACGGCGAATACTTACATCAGTATGTTCATTATGATGTTCGGCATCATTTCATCAGGAATGATCGCAGTTATGACCCAGTATATCGGGGCGAATAAGCCGGGTATCGCATATCAGGCAAGACAGTTAGGAGCAGTATTTAATGCGGTTATGGGACTTGTCATATCAGCATTTTTATTCTTCTTCTCTGGAAATGTTCTGGAATTTGTGGGAATTGCAGAGGGCTTAAAAGTATACGCTACAGAATACTTACAGATTGTAGGAAGTTGTTGCTTTTTAAATGCACTGATCCCAATCTTTTCCTACTACTTAAGAGCTTTTGGATTTACAAAACAGGCATTGATCTCCACCTTTACAGGTAATGTGGTCAATCTGATTCTGAATTCTATATTTTTGTTTGCGCTGGGTATGGGCGTAAAAGGAGTGGCGATCGCTACCGTTATTTCTAAAGTTGTCAACCTTATCATGGTTATCTGGTTTTCTCATAGGCTGGTTCATGCAAAAGAAGACGAGCACCGCATGGAAAATGGAAAAGTATTGGCAAAGATCATCAAGATCGGTCTGCCGTCTGCACTGGAAACGGGACTTTATTATGTGGCATTGACTCTGGTGGTGCGTTTCTTAAATCAGATGGATTCCAGCGGACTTCATGTAACCGCCAGATCTTATGCGGCACAGATCACGAACTTTGCATTTGTGGTAGGCGCTGGACTGGCACAGGCGAATGCGATTATGACCGGCTGGCGGATCGGAGCCAAAGAGTACGACCAGTGTGATAAAGAGACCAAGAGAGCGGCGGCCATCGGAGTTGTGATCTCGGCAGGAACAGAAGCCATCTTTGCGTTGTCCGCCAATGTGTTGATCCGGTTATTTACAGATGATCCGGTGATGGTGGATCTGGTAAGAACTCTGTTGTTTATTGACATTGTTCTGGAAGTAGGAAGAGTCAGCAATCTGGTCTACGGCAATGCCTTAAAGACCAGTGGAGATGCAGTATTCCCATCCGTTTTAGCAGCGATCTTCATGTATCTGTGCGCGGTAGGTGGAACCTGGCTCTTTGGTATTCATTTTGGAATGGGAGCTGTAGGAGCTTATATTGGTTTGGCAGCAGACGAGTGTGTCCGGGCATTGGGAATGTTCCTTCGTTGGAAGACCGGAATCTGGCGGGAGAAAGGTCTTACTCAGGAGGAAGAACTTAAACCTGAGGCAACACAGTAAAGCGCTTACTTAGGAAAAAGCAATTTAAGCCTGAGGTAGTGTGGTAAAGCGTTTACTTAGGAAAAAGCAATTTAAGCCTGAGGCAGCGTGGTAAAGCAAAAAAGAGAAAATGATGATGTTGGAAAAAGAAACAAATTTTGAGAAATATTCTCAGAAAAATCGGAAGAATGTATATTGCTTTTTTTAAATAATTCATGTATGATGACCTTGTTATATGACTGACGGATAAGTGGATGAACCACGTGAAGTATAACCTTAGCATGCCGACCGTCTGGGCGAATAGTCCGGACAGCCGGCTGTTTTTATACAACTACAACGGGATAATCCCGCAACAAGATCAAATGGCATTGCATACAACTTCGTGTGCGGAACAAGCAAAAGGAGGAAAACACATGAGAGAAGAATGGAGACAGTTCCAGGGGGGAGCCTGGGAGAGCGAGATCAATGTAAAAGACTTTATTCAGAAAAACTACCATCCATATGATGGAGACGACAGCTTTTTAGAGGGACCAACACAGGATACTCTTGATCTGTGGGATCAGGTATTAGAGCTGTCCAAACAGGAGAGAGAAGCTGGTGGAGTATTAGACATGGATACTAAGATCATTTCCACCATTACATCTCATGGACCAGGATATTTAGACAAGTCCAAAGAAAAGATCGTAGGATTCCAGACAGATAAGCCTTTCAAACGTGCACTGCAGCCAAACGGTGGAATCCGTATGGCAATGAAAGCCTGCGAAGATAATGGATACAAAGTAGATCCTGAAGTTGTAGAATATTTCACAACTCATAGAAAGACTCACAATGCAGGTGTATTTGATGCGTACACACCTGAAATGCGTGCCTGCAGAAGCGCACACATCATTACAGGTCTTCCAGATGCGTACGGAAGAGGACGAATCATCGGCGATTACAGAAGACCAGCTCTGTACGGTGTCGATCGTCTGATCGAAGATAAGAAAGAACAGTTAAATACCACTCGTGTGATCATGTACTCTGACGTAATCCGTGAAAGAGAAGAATTATCAGAGCAGATCCGCGCTTTAGAAATGTTAAAGAAACTGGCTGAGATCTACGGATGTGATATCAGCAAACCAGCAACTAACGTATTAGAGGCAACTCAGGCAGTATACTTCTCTTACTTAGCAGCAGTAAAAGAGCAGAACGGTGCAGCAATGTCCTTAGGAAGAACTTCAACTTTCTTAGACATTTATGCAGAAAGAGACTTAGCAGAAGGAACTTTCACAGAGCAGGAGATCCAGGAGATCATCGACCAGTTCATCATGAAACTGCGTCTGATCAAGTTCGCAAGAACACCAGAATACAACACCATTTTCGCAGGAGATCCTACTTGGGTAACTGAGTCAATCGGTGGTGTAGGCGTAGACGGAAGACATATGGTAACTAAGATGTCTTACCGTTACTTAAATACCTTAAATAACATTGGTGCAGCACCAGAACCAAACCTGACAGTACTCTGGTCTGTAAACCTGCCAGAGAACTTCAAGAAGTTCTGTGCAGAGACCTCTATCAAGCACTCCGCAGTACAGTACGAAAATGATGATATCATGAGAGTACTTCACGGTGATGATTACGGAATCGCTTGCTGCGTATCTTCTATGAAGATCGGAAAAGAAATGCAGTTCTTCGGTGCAAGAGCAAACCTTGCAAAATGTCTTCTTTACGCGATCAACGGCGGTGTTGACGAAATGACTGGAAAACAGGTTGGACCAAAATATCGTCCAATTACTTCTGAATACTTAGATTATGATGAAGTATGGTCAGCATACAAAGACATGATGAAGTGGCTGGCTGGTGTTTACGTAAATGCATTAAATATCATTCACTATATGCATGATAAATATTGCTACGAGAAACTGGAAATGGCTCTTCATGATAAGAAGGTAACCCGTTGGTTTGCAACAGGTATCGCAGGATTTTCAGTAGTAGCAGATTCTCTTTCCGCTATCAAATATGCAAAGGTTAAACCAATCCGTGATGAGAACGGTGTAACCGTTGACTTTGAGATCGAAGGAGATTTCCCAAAATACGGAAATGATGATGACAGAGTAGACGATATCGCAAAAGAAGTTCTTCATACTTTCATCGGCTACATCAAAGGAAATCATACTTACCGTGGAGGTATCCAGACAACTTCCATCCTTACCATTACTTCTAACGTATCTTATGGTAAGAATACAGGAGCAACTCCTGATGGAAGAAAGAAAGGCGTAGCTTTCGCACCAGGCGCTAACCCAATGCACGGAAGAGATACTCATGGAGCAGTCGCTTCTTTAGCATCCGTTGCAAAACTTCCATTTATGGATTCTCAGGACGGTATTTCCAATACCTTTACCATCGTTCCAGACGCTCTTGGTAAAGATAACGACCAGGCAGCAGAAAACCTGATCTCTATGTTAGATGGATACGTAACAAAGGGTGGACATCACTTAAATGTCAACGTATTAAATAAAGAGACTTTATTAGATGCTCAGAAACATCCTGAGAAATATCCACAGCTTACCATCCGTGTATCCGGTTACGCTGTAAACTTTATCAAGCTGACAAAAGAACAGCAGGATGAAGTAATTGCTCGTACCTTCCACGAGAGAATGTAGTCTATGGGTAAGATACACTCAATTGAGACCTTTGGGACAGTAGATGGACCAGGCGTACGATTTGTGGTCTTTTTCCAGGGATGTCCAATGCGGTGTCAGTATTGCCATAATCCTGACACCTGGAATCTGGAAGATGGTCAGGACATGGAAGCCTCTGAACTGATCGAAAGACTGGATCGAAACAGGGCATTTTACCAGAGTGGCGGTATCACCGCTACCGGTGGAGAGCCAATGTTACAGATCGATTTTCTGACGGAGCTGTTTACCAAGGCAAAAGAAAAAGGAATCCATACCTGTCTGGATACTTCGGGAATCATGTTCCCGGAGAGCAGACAGGGGGACTTTTTTGAAAAAGTAGAAAAACTCATGACAGTCACAGATCTTGTTATGCTGGACATTAAGCATATTGAGAAAGAGGCTCATGAGAAGCTGACAGGACATTCCAACCAGAATATTCTGGCATTTGCCGAATATTTAAAAGAGATTGGCAAACCGATCTGGGTGCGCCATGTAGTTGTGCCGGGAATTACCTTTCAGGAAGACCTGCTCTATAAGTTAGGAGAGTATTTAAAGACACTGCCGAATATGGAGAAGTTAGAAGTGCTTCCATATCATGCCTTAGGGGCAGTTAAGTATGAGAATCTGGGAATGGATTATGTGTTAAAGGACACTCCTCAGCTTACGAAACAGCAGGCAAAAGAAGCAGAAGAGATGATCTTCAAAGGAATGGGAAAAATTTAAGATAGATTAAGAGGAAATTATGTTACAGTTGGAAATAATTTTTGAAGATGAGGACATTTTGGTATGCCATAAACCTCAGGGAACTGCCACCCAGACCAAACGGATCGGGCAGCAGGACATGGTCAGTCTGATTGCCAACTACCGGGCGAAAAAAGGCGAAAAGCCTTATGTGGGAGTGGTACATCGGCTGGATCAGCCAGTAGAGGGAGTTATGGTCTTTGCCAAGAATCCGAAAGCTGTCGCAGAGTTATCCCGGCAGGTGAGGGAGAGAAACATCGGAAAACATTATTATGCCATCTCGAACAGCAAGGGGATAGAAGAAGCCGGTAAACGTCCAGTGACGCTTACCGGCTATATTGCCTTTGATGGCAGAAAAAATGTTTCCCGGATCGTCCCGGAAAATGATCCGGAAGGGAAAAAAGCGGAGTTAGAATATACCGTTCATAAGGTGGTAGATGGCAAGGTTTTGTTTGATGTATTACTTCATACGGGACGACATCATCAGATTCGTCTACAGATGGCAGAGGTGGGCTATCCCTTGATCGGAGATACAAAGTATGGAACGTTGGGGGAAGAGAAGGGATTGGGGCTTTGCTCCTATCGGTTAGAGTTCACTCACCCAAGAACGAAAAAGAAGATGGATTTCTCCATTACACCTCAGGGAGCGGTTTTTCAGAAATTTTTTGGTTAAAATCATCAAACATAGACAGTTTTTAGGGGGAATTGTTTGTGTTTTCTTGACAAGCATTTAGGTTTGGCATAATATAATATATTAGAGATAATCCATAAAAAAGGAGATTTAGTATGGCAAAGGAAAAGAAGTTGGTAGAGGCCATTACTTCCATGGAAGAAGATTTTGCACAATGGTATACCGACGTAGTAAAGAAAGCAGAATTGATTGATTATTCCTCCGTAAAAGGATGTATGATAATAAAACCCGCAGGCTACGCAATCTGGGAGAATATCCAGAGTGAATTAGACCGTAGATTCAAAGAGACCGGTGTAGAGAATGTTTACCTTCCAATGTTCATCCCAGAGAGCCTTCTTCAGAAGGAGAAGGATCACGTAGAAGGATTTGCACCGGAAGTTGCATGGGTAACTCATGGAGGATTAAATCCATTACAGGAACGTCTTTGTGTAAGACCTACTTCAGAGACTTTATTCTGTGATTTTTATAAGAATCTGATCCAGTCCTACAGAGATCTTCCTAAGGTATATAACCAGTGGTGTTCTGTAGTTCGTTGGGAGAAAGAGACCCGTCCATTCCTTCGTTCCAGAGAATTCTTATGGCAGGAAGGACATACAGCACACGCTACAGCAGAAGAGGCAGAAGCAAGAACCGTTCAGATGCTGAACCTGTATGCAGACTTCTGTGAAGAAGTTTTAGCAATGCCAGTCGTTCGTGGTAAGAAGACCGAGAAAGAGAAATTTGCAGGAGCAGAAGCAACCTACACCATCGAAGCATTAATGCATGATGGTAAGGCATTACAGTCTGGAACCAGTCATAACTTCGGAGATGGATTTGCGAAGGCATTTGGAATCCAGTACACCGATAAAGATAATAAATTATCTTATGTTCATCAGACATCCTGGGGAATGACCACCCGTCTCATCGGTGCTATCATCATGGTACACGGAGATGATTCAGGACTGGTGCTTCCACCTAAGATCGCTCCAACACAGGCAATGATCATTCCGATCATGCAGCATAAAGAAGGCGTTTTGGACAAGGCAGGAGAGATCGCTGACAGATTAAAGAAAGTCTGTAGAGTGAAACTGGATGATTCTGATAAGACTCCGGGCTGGAAATTCTCAGAGCAGGAGATGCGTGGAATCCCAGTTCGTATTGAACTTGGACCTAAGGATATTGAAGCAAATAAATGCGTTGTAGTAAGACGTGATACAAGAGAGAAGATCGAAGTATCTTTAGATGAACTGGAAGAGAAGATCCCACAGATCTTAGATACCGTTCAGACAGATATGTTCGAGAGAGCAAAAGCTCATAGAGATGCACATGTCTGGGATGCTCATAATTATGATGAGATGAAAGACATTGCAGATAATAAGCCAGGATTTATCCGCGGAATGTGGTGTGAAGACCAGGCTTGTGAAGACAAGATTAAAGAAGATCTTGCAGTGACCTCAAGATGTATGCCATTTAATGATCAGGAACAGATCTCTGATGTTTGTGTATGTTGTGGAAAACCTGCGCATAAATTGGTATATTGGGGAAAAGCATACTAGAATATTTTAAAGTACGATTTCAATAAGCACATAGTTTTATTGGGGGAAATATGATCGAGAAATATTACAACGGGGTAATTGAACAGGTATATTCAAAAGTCGGTGTTTTAGAAGAGAACATTGTCATGGCTTGTTACAGCAGTGATTTCTCTATCGGGGGCTTGGATACGATAGAAGAGTATTCTAAGAACAAGGATGGAGTGTATTTCTCAAGCTATGAATATGAGTATAATACCATTGTGGGGGCTTACGAGCCGTTTCTGGATATTATATGCAATATGTACAAGGAGAAGATCGGGGGAGACTTCGCAGAATTCTTAGAGGAATGTGGAGTTTACTATCTGCAGAAGAAGACACTGATCTCTTATTATGAGACTGGGGTATGTACCAGAGAAGAGAGTGTGCTTCTGAATGAGGCCGAGTATGAAAGAGGCCGTATGACAGAAGCTATTTCTGAAATGCTGGTAAAGCTGTCTGAGATCATGCCTATGGTTATAGTTATTAATCGTTTTCAGATGGCAAGCCGCAGTACCATTGAGGCACTGAACCGAATTTTGAGGAAACCAACTTCTAGGATCGGAATGGTCTTAGGAACTAACGAGATGATGTCCAAGCAGAATGCAACTTCAGCAGGGTGGAATGCACTGGTGGAGAAGTTAGAAGACCGAAGCCATGTATACCATATTGGAGATGCAGGAAGAAATCGCAATCATACCTCAAGAAATGTTGTAAAAGAAACAGTAGATTATGATCAGATGCAGCAGCAGCTGGCTAATATCATTGATCTGCTGGATTTTGAACAGGCAACCAAATACCTGTTGAATATCGAACATCAGATCCGTTTTGAAGATGTTAAGATTTCCGATCACCATAAGTTAAAATTATATTTCTTACATATTAAGGCAGCCATTCTTCAGAGCGAGTTAACAAAAGCTCTTGAGTTATTGGAAGAAGTGGCACATTTGAACGTACCGGAAGATGAGCATGAGATGAAATTCAAATATGCTTATTATATGGGAATCTGCAATATGTACCAGGGCAATCTGGATGTGGCGCAGAATTATGCAAGACAGGCAATTGAGATCGCAAGATTAATGCAGGATGAGAAGCGTATCTTCAAGGGAGAATTATTATTGACTCAGGCGAAGATGTCCGGTTGGTATAATATTTTCTTCTGCGTACAGGATGTTGTGATCGAAGAGAGTCTTATCGAGAAATTATTAAAATATAACCATAAGAATAACTTGGCTCATATTTATATCTATGCATATGATAATCGTCCGGAAGTAGTGGCGAAAGCATATAGAAGTGAGGCGTCTTTAGTATATTTCAGTAAGGGTGTTGCGTTAGCGAAAGCCATCGGTAATGACAGACTGATCTATAATGCATACCAGAAGAATATTATGATCGCTTCTACAAACGGTATGAATGAGATCTCAATCTTATATTCTGTTCGTACCTATCAGTCTTTACGAGAAGATAAGATCCTTGAAAAAGGCCGTATTTATACAGGAATGGGATATAATTTAAGTGCCCTGGGTTATAATGATATGGCAGAGAATTACTATAATCGTGCCATTGAATTATTCTATAAATTACGTCTGCCAGAGGATATTGCGGAAGCATATTACAATATGTCATTAAATGATATCATGCGGCAGCAGTATGATAAGGCAGAGCATGAACTCTTAATGTGTATGAAGACAATTGAACGACTTCATTTGAACAGTTTGAGAGTTTGTAATCTTTCCAAGCTCTATGCCCTTTTAGCATTAGTTTGTATTCTTCAGATGGATCGTTTTAACTGCGAGCGTTATCTGCTCAGTTGTAAACAATTCTTAGATTACGTTATTGAGAAAGAGAAAGACAAATCCCGAGAGATCATTCACGATTATGCTCGATGTGATGATGATATGTTCCTCTTTACTTTTGCAACCGCTCTGATGACCGAGATGGAAGGCAGAGAGAAGGAAGCTATGGCTCAGTATGAGAAAGCCGAGCGTTTCCTTGCCAGTGCAGAAGGCAACCAGTTCTTCTGTTACCATCTGTTCCGTGAGAAGAGAATGGAATTGTTTAAGAAGATGGGGCATGATGAGCTCTACGAAACAGAGAAACTGACCATGGAGCAGCATGAGGAATTGTGCAAACAGATCTCAGAAGGTGTGCCAAAGAAACTGTTAAAAGAAGTAGAATTAGGCGATTATGATGGACCATGCCGTATTTCCGAAGACGAATTGGAAGAATTGATGAAGCAGGAAGGCATGAGCCGTGATTATATGGAGAATAGAAGGCAGATGGATTTCCTGTCTGCATGGCAGAAACAGATTGACGTAACGGGCGAACCGCTTATGTCAATGGTGTCCAACGCTATGAAAGTCTTCTTAACGAACTTTAACGTGGATTGTGCGCTTTATATCCGATACGACGAAGGAAGACCTCGCGTATTATATAATAACACCAAGGTTGAAATGACACCGGAGATCTTAGCGGACATTGAGAAATCCATGAAGAAAAATACCAGAGGATTTGCGGTATCTAAGATCAGTGCAGATTTCTCTGAACATTCAGATGTTATTTCCTATTTTGGAAAAGATGAGATCTGTTCCTTTGTTGTAGTGCCATATTTTACCAATGGACGATTAAGAAGTCTTTTGATCACCTACGTTGGTATGAGAGATAACTGGCATACTTCTGTGAATCGATTCATGCTGAATGAGAACGATCTGAATATTTTCCAGCTTCTTTTCCGAGAGATGGATTACTCCATTAACAGAATGGAAGCTTATGAGAAAGTTTATGAAATGAATAAGAAACTGCAGGCATCCGCTGTAACAGATGCGTTGACAGGAATTTATAACCGTGCAGGAATGTACGAAGAGATCAATAAGCGTCTGAATGGCAAAATGTGCGGTTGGAAGACAGAGAAGGGCGTAAGCCTGATGTTCTGTGATCTGGATAATTTCAAACACTATAACGATACTTACGGACATGATGTGGGAGATCTGATCTTAGTTGAAATGGCGAAGATCTTTGATGAAGTTTCCCGAGAGATCGGATTTGTAAGCCGTTATGGTGGAGACGAATTTATCATCATCTTGAATACCAGTGTCAAAGAAGAATTAGAAGAGATCGGTAAGAAGATTTACGCTCGGATTGATGCAGCAGATGGTTTCAAAGATGAGATTGAAAAGAGACTGCACCATACCATCGAGATCGATCCGAATCGTAAGATAACCTGTTCCATTGGTATTGCCATGGATTCCCAGGCAAAGAATGAGTCGGATCTGGAAACCCTGATCAAGAAAGCGGATGACAGTTTATATACGGTTAAGACCGGAGGAAAAGGGTACTACGCATTTATATGAGAATAGAATTACCAGAAAATGTAAATAAAATAATTCATCAGTTACAGGCAAATGGTTTTGAGGCTTATGCAGTAGGCGGATGTGTTAGAGACAGTCTGCTAGGAAGGATTCCTCAGGATTGGGACATTACCACCTCTGCAACCCCAGAACAGGTTAAGAGCCTATTTGCCAGAACCATTGATACGGGAATCGAACATGGAACGGTGACCGTCATGTTGGATCACACGGGCTATGAAGTTACGACTTACCGGATCGATGGGGAATATGAGGATGCCAGACATCCTAAGGAAGTTACATTTACTGGGAACCTAATAGAAGATCTAAAGAGAAGAGATTTTACCATTAATGCCATGGCCTATAATGATGAGCAAGGATTAGTGGATGCTTTTTCCGGGATCGAAGATCTGGAAGATCAGGTCATTCGGTGTGTGGGCAATCCTTTAGACCGTTTTGGAGAGGACGCGTTAAGAATGCTTCGGGCAGTTCGCTTTGCGGCACAGCTTGGATTTTCTATTGAAGAAGAGACAAGAGCCGGAATCACTGCTTTGGCAGGAACGATCCAGAAGGTCTCTGCAGAGCGTATCCAGGTAGAACTGGTAAAGCTCTTAGTTTCCGCTCATCCGGAAGAATTGCGGACGGCTTGGGAGTTAGGTCTTACAGCGGTATTTTTACCGGAATTTGATGAGATGATGAAGACCCCTCAGAATACGAAGCACCATATGTATCCGGTAGGAGAACACACGCTTAAGGCGTTGCAGGAGATTCCAAGAGACAAAGTACTTCGTCTTACTATGTTGTTTCACGATGTGGCGAAACCAATCTGCCGTACCACAGATGAAGCTGGATGTGACCATTTCAGAGGACACCCAGAGAAGGGTGTAGACATGACGAAAGACATCCTAAGACGGTTGAAATTCGATAATGATACCATTCACAAAGTCTGTGTGCTGGTACGTTATCATGATGACAGACCACCGATCACGCCGGTTAAGATCCGTCAGGCGGTAAGTAGGATAGGACTTGAGAATTTTCCGCAATTGTTTTTGGTAAAACGGGCAGATACTCTTGCCCAGAGTCTCTACGAGAGAGAAGCCAAGTTAGCCTATATCGAGGATTATCGCAGATTATATGAAGAGATCCTAGAGAAGGGCTGGTGCGTAAGAAAACAGGATATGGCAATCAACGGCAAAGATCTGATCGCCCTTGGAATGGCACCGGGCAAAGAATTAGGCGAAGAGTTAGACAGGCTCTTTACTCATGTTCTGGCAGTACCGGAACACAATACAAAAGAAAAATTATTGCAGCTTGCACATAAATAAAATATCCCTTTCATATGATAAAAAGACAACAGATAAATCATATGGAGGGGATTTTTTGTATAATCAGCCAGAAGAAATTTTAAAACTTTACGATCTGGAAGTGACCCAGATTACAAAAGGCAGAGGTTTTTATATATGCAGTACCGACCAGAGCAGAAAAATGTTAATGCCCTTTAATGGTTCTAAGGAAAAAGGAACTTTTTTAAAGGAGTTTTTGAACTTTTTGAAAGAAAAGGGCTGGGACGTTCAGCAGATCGTTCCCACGTTAGAGCAGGAAGCTGTGGCAGAGGATGAGCAGGGAACCCGGTATATTCTAAAGGATATGTATGAGGGAAATGAGATAAGCACCAGAAACTTGGAAGAAGTCTGTAAAGCTATGGAGCTTTTGGCAAGCTATCATAAGACAGCAAAAACATGTCCCCTGGAAATTCCGGAGTGTATGAAAAATGCAAAAGGAAGTCTGTGCCAGCAATATGAAAAACATGGAAGAGAATTAAATAAGGTTCACAATTACGTGAAGGCGAAGAAGAAAAAGAATGATTTTGAACGGCAATTTATGGTGCAATATCCGGTTCTTGCAGGAAAGATGTCAGAGATCATTGAGAAAATGAAAGAGGTGCAAAAGCAGCAGAGGATTTATCTGGTGTGTCATGGAGATTATAATCAGCATAATATTGTGAACACAAAGCAAGGGCTTAAGATGATCAATTTTGAGGGGATGGAGTATAACATTCCTATCGTAGATGTGGCTCATTTTATGAGAAAGATCCTGGAAAAAAATGGATGGAGAGAAGAAGTTGGAATAGCAATGCTCCAATCCTATGAGAAAACCAGGGAATTTCCACCGGAGGAAAAGGAGTATCTTTATCTTATGCTGCAGTTTCCGGAGAAACTCTGGAAGTTAGCAAATCATTATTATAATTCTCATAAAGCCTGGATGTCTGGTAGGGATCTGGAGAAATTAGAGAATATTGCAAGTCAGGAAGAAATGCGGCAGCGCTTTTTGGAAAAAATGTTTTCATTTTTTCAATAATCATGTATACTGAGCCTATGAGAAAGATGAAATTATTATCAAAAATACAATTTTATATTTGCCTGGGATTACTGTTCCTTTTGGCGGGATGCGCAAGAACTACTGACTCTGCCATAACAGAAGGAACGGAAAAGTCGCAAGAAGCAGGATCAGAGACCGAGAGCCTGTTAGAGACAGAGGCAGGATCGGAGACAGAACTTCTTAGTCAGAGTAAGAAAGATCAAGAGGTAGTAGCAGATCTGAATCTGTATGCCGTGGTGCAGTGGAATACCGAGGAGCATAAAGTTCGATTGTATCGTTATGCTACTGATATGGAGTATGAATACCGATATGCAGACAGTACCCTGTTTCGTGATAAATATGGAGACTATGCTAAGGAGAGCGTTTTTGTGCCAGGGAGCATCGTCCATATTGGTGGGATGGATGCAGATGGGAATCTGATCAGAATGCAAATGGCAGACGAAGTCTGGGTCTATGAGAATGTCAGCAAGTACTCCATTCAGGAGGATAGAGGTATCTTTCAGATCGCAGATACAAGATATCGGTGGGAAGATGATCTCTATGTATTTTCACAAGATGATCGTATTCGGGTGAGCGACATATCCAGTGAGGAGGTTATTTCTGTTACGGGATATGGGAAGACCATTCTTTCTGTAGTGATCACCCGGGGGCAGGGAACCTTAGAACTCAGCAATACTGAGCTTTTTGAAGGGGGACTTCTGCAGCTGGGGACTAAGATCTATAAAGAGATAACAGAGAATATGACCTTGGAAGTGCCGGAGGGGACCTATGTGTTGTCGGTAGCCAATAAGGGCTGGGGCGACAGTACAGAGATTACCATTAATCGGGGAGAGGCCACAGTTGTGGATCTTGACACCTTAAAAGGCGCAGGACCAAGTTATGGTGCGGTTTATTTTAAAGTGGATATCACGAATGCCAAGTTGTATGTAGATGGGGAAGAGAAAGATCACACCATGTTGCAGAGGCTGGTGTACGGAAAACATAAGATCACTGTGGAGGCAGATGGATACGACACTTGGAGCAAATATCTATATGTCAATTCAGAGCAGGCGACTATAGAGATTACCTTGGATGAAGAGACGGTAGAAGAGATCACAACATCGGAAGCTGATGATGATGACGACGATGATGATGAAGACAGCCAGTCTGAAAGTGAAAAACGGGAAGAAGAAAAAGAAGAGGCTCTGGAAGAGTACTATACAACACTCACGGATATGATAGCGTCCATGACGTAGAAAACCGCTAAAATATGGGATTTTTTCTTGACAAACACTGGAAAAACAAGTATATATATTCTTGTAGGTAATTTGGGACAATTATACTCGAATTATAGAATATGAAAATCCATAGGAGGAATTTTAACATGAACAAAGCAGAATTAGTTGCAGCTATGGCTGAAAAAGCTGGAATTTCTAAGAAAGATGCAGAAGCTGCATTAAAGGCATTTACAGAGGTTGTTGCTGAAGAATTAAAGAAAGGTGAGAAGATCCAGTTAGTAGGATTCGGAACATTTGAAGTTTCTGAAAGAGCTGAGAGAACTGGTAGAAACCCACAGACTGGTGCAGAAATGGTAATCCCAGCATCTAAAGCTCCAAAATTCAAAGCTGGTAAAGCTTTAAAAGATGCTATTAACTAATTCGTAATAGATGAGTTTTGATGGAACGCCAATGGCGTTCCATTTTTGTTATTTACTAGGAAAGGTAATATAAAGGAAATATATGAGATTAGACAAGTTTTTGAAAGTGTCTCGTTTGATCAAGAGACGAACCGTTGCCAATGAGGCCTGTGATGCCGGCAGAGTTATGGTGAATGGCAAGCAGGCAAAAGCTTCCGTCAATGTCAAGGTGGGAGACGAGATAGAGATCCTTTTTGGACAGAAAGCAGTAAAAGTACGTGTGCTGAATATTGTGGATACCACCAAGAAAGAAGAAGCGAAGGATTTATTTGAATATGTGTCATAAATGCGGAGACCTCCTAATATATTAGAAGATATAGGAGGTCTTTTGTATGGAAGAAAAGAATATGGCGAAATCGCACAAGCTTATGATAAATAACAGGCAAAGTGGAACATTTACCGGAGTGGTGGACGTCCTTTCGTTTGACATTTCGGAAATTCTTTTGGAGACAGAAATGGGGATGCTTCATGTTAAGGGGAGAGATCTTCATGTAAACCGTCTGAATCTGGAAAAAGGAGAGGTTGATATTCAAGGGCAGATCCAATCCTTAGACTATTCGGATGTTCCTGGAAACGTTTCCGGTAAAAAAGGGATGTTTGGTAGGCTGTTCTCATGAATGGAGTAAGTATCAGTATACTGGATGAGGCCGGAGTATTTTGGGATGGTCTTATCCTGGGAGTGCTGCTAGTGGCAGGATATGATCTGGTTCGGGTGTTTCGACGGTTGATCCGTCATGGGATTTTATGGGTATCGATAGAAGACTGTGTGTATTGGATCGTCTGTGCAGTGCTGATGTTTGCTATGTTATATCAGAATAATGATGGAAGGATCCGGGCGTATATATTCGGTGCAGCAGTACTTGGCGGGATACTTTATCATCTGCTTTTGGGAAAACATTTTATAAGGATCATCTCAAAGGTAATTCTTGCCATAAAAAAACAATTGAAAAAAGCGTGGAAAGTAGTTACAATGTTCTTGAAGAATAAATTTAGAATTGAGGTACATAATGAAGACAGGGAGAAAAAGGAAAACCCTTAACACAGGGGCGATAAGCATTGGGACCATCGTGCTGGCATTTCTGGTAGTTATGTCCATTCAGATCTTTAAGCTAAAAGAAAAGGACGAGGCTTATTCACAGCTGGAATCCCAGAAATTACAAGAATACGAAGAAGAGACCCAACGGGCACAGGAACTAGTAGAATTAGAGAAGTACATGAATATAAATAATAAAGAGTTTGTGGAAGATATGGCGAAGAGCAAACTTGGACTAGCTTATGAGAATGAGATTATCTTTAAGGAACGAGAAGAGTAGAAAAACTGCTCTTCTTTTTGTTTTCCAGGAATCTCTTCTGGAATTTCTTTAGAGAGCTTCGGCGTGAAGCAGTTGGAAAGCATCAAGGTCTTCTACTTCCTTCAAATCGCCAAATGAAAGGAGAATTTGGCGAAAAGATTTTTTTGAGGGAAATCTGTTTTGACAAAGATTTTTCTTTTGCACAGGTATAATCGAGGCACTTGTCCTGGGGATCTGCCAAGAAAGCAGGTTCTACAAAAATAGTGGAGGTGTCTTATGGAAACAAGTGTTGCAGGAAAGGAAATTCTAAGAAAAGGAGTACAGATCATATTAGGATACATATGTGCTTTGCCAAGCTTTATGGGGTATCACCCCTTGATCCCCGTTTATTTTTCACTGTGCTGTCTGGAAAAGAAAAATGTGGTGCTGGTCTATGGTGCTGTCATACTGGGGCTTATAAATCAGATGAAGTTTGCTGCCATATTTAAATATGGAATTCTTATGCTGGTCATCGGTATGGCAATTTATTTTTATCGGTGGGCAAATGGACATTGCAGTGGACTGGCGGCAGGAATACTGGCAGGAGGCTCTGTGTTGGCAATGAATTATTCGGGAATGTTTTTTGCGGTGGAAAGTTCCAACGAACTTCTGTTAGGAGCGTCTGAGGCTCTGGCAACAGCGGGACTGGCAGGAGGGCTTCATTATGGGATTGAATATGTCCGAGAGATCTATGGAATTAAAAAAAGAAGAAAAGAACCTGTGATCCCGGAAGCAGAAATAAAGGAAAATAATACGGCGGGGCAGATGGAAGCATTAGCAAGTGCTGTGGATGGACTCTCTGGGGTATTTTCCATGATCGCTCCAAAAGAGAGTAGCGAACTCTCGGATCAGGCGGGAATATTGCAAGAGGCAGTCACAGGAAAACTCTGTATGTCCTGCGGTGGTTGTGCGATCTGTTGGGAACAGAATCAGAATTATCTTCAGGAACGGATCGATCGGATGGTAAAAGCCGTCATGAATCACGAATCCCGGGAATCGATCGTGGAAGAAAAATATCTGGAACACTGTCCTCAGTATGCGGACATGGTGGAAGAGGCTATCGCAGCTTTTGGAAGAATAGAACTGAATCAAGCCTGGTACAAAAGGCTCTTAGAGAATCGCCAAGTCATCGCAAGACAGCTGGATGCGGTAGTAGAACTTATGGGGGAGTGGACCCGGGAAGAAAAGAGTCTGGACAAGCAGGAAAGCCGTCTTTTAGCAAAAGTGGCGGTGGAACTTCAGGAAAAAGGCGTTGTACCCCAGGTCATTCACTTATATGAGGATGATCAGGGAAGAAGATATTTTAAAGCATATTTGTCCAGCAAATGGGGAGGAGGGATTCCTTCCAGAAATTGTCTGAAGGCCTTTGAAAAAGTCACAGGAAAATCTCTGCGATTAGATAAGGAAGCCAGAGCTATGGTCTCCCAGGAAGGGGCTGGTCTTATCATTTATGAAGATGTAAGATATTTTACATTGCCGGGGATTGCCACCAGAAAGAAAGATACATCGCCGGAAAATGGGGATAATTTTGTATTTTTTGATATGGATTGTGGACATCATTATGTGGCATTATCTGATGGAATGGGATCGGGAAAACAAGCAAGTCAGGAAAGTGAATTAGTGGTAGAATTGTTAGAAAAGCTCATGAGAGCAGGTTTTCGGAAAGAAGTGGCAATTCAGATGATGAATTCTGCCATGGTGTTACAAAGCCGGCAGGAATCCTATTCTACACTGGATCTGGCAGATTTAGATCTCTATACAGGCGAAGTAACCTTAACGAAGGTGGGAGCTGCCTGCTCCTTTATAAAAAGAGGAGAGGATATTGAAGTGCTTTCTGCGGGCTCTCTTCCGGCAGGCGCTGTGCCGGGAGAAAAACCAGGGGAAATTTCTTCGGCCTTGAAGCATGGTGATTTTCTTGTAATGATTACGGATGGTGTGTTAGAATATCTTCATGTGAAGGAACCGGTGCAGGTTCTTTCTGATATGATCGCGAAAATCAATACAGATAATGCGGGAGCTTTGGCGAAAAATATTCTGGACAGCGTTCTGCTGCACACCGGAGGTTATGCTCAGGATGACATGACTGTATTAGTAACAGGAATCTGGGAGAAATAATGATAGAAACATGCAAAAGATATATACATGAATTCCATATGATAGAGGCAGGAGATCTGGTGATCGCCGGAGTGTCCGGCGGGGCAGATTCTTTATGCTTATTTCACATTCTAAACAACTTAAAAGGCGTTATAAACTACACCTTAAAGGTTGTGCATGTAGAACACGGTATACGGGGAGACGAGAGTAAAGAAGATGCTGCCTTTGTGGAAGAGCTATGCCGGAAATACGGCGTTTTCTGCCGGGTTTATCCAGTGGATGTGCCTTCTTACAGCGCAAAACAACATATGGGAACGGAAGAAGCAGCGAGAATTTTGCGTTATGACGCCTTAACCCGAGAGGTTGGGTTGGCGGTAGAAGAAGGATATCGTCCGGAACAGATCAAGGTGGCACTGGCACATCATGGAGACGACAATGCAGAGACCATGTTGTTTCAATTGGCAAGAGGCAGCGGAATCGCCGGTTTATGCGGAATGAAGGCAATCCGGCAGGCGCAAGGAGGCTTTTTCTATATCCGGCCATTGTTGTGGGCAACCAGAAGCAGGATTGAAGCATACCTGCAAAGTATTGGACAAAATTTTTGCATTGACTCTACTAATTCAGAATTGGATTACAGTAGAAATCGTTTGCGAAAGAATGTGCTTCCGGAATTAGAGCAGATCAATAGTGAAGCAATCCGTCATATGAATCAAACAGCTAAAAGGCTGGAGAGAATTGAAGACTACTTAAATTCTCAGGCGAAGATGGTTTATAAAGATTGTGTTACTCAAAAAGAGAGGGCTTATGAAATAGATGTGTCTGCACTAAAACAGTTGCACCTGGCGCTAGGAGAAGAGATCGTGAAAATGGCAATTTATGAAGCGGCGGGGCAGAAGAAGGATATCAGCGCAGTGCATGTGGAATCAGTGCTTGCTCTTTGTGGACTTCAATCAGGAAAACAGGTAAGTCTTCCATACGGGATGATTGCCCGGCGGGAATTTGGTAAGATCCTGATCACGAAGAATAGCACCAGCATAGAAAGTGCAGGGGATGGGGCACAGGCAACTGGTTACGGCGTAGCAGATAGAAAGTATGTGGTTACGTCTCAATTTTTGGAAGAATTGAAAAAGACAGGCAAGGAAGCCAAAATTTCCGTAGATGGGGGTGAATTTACCCTGAAAATTATGAAATTTTTAGGAAATCTCGAGAAAATCCCCAAAAAAAGATATACGAAATTCTTGGATTATGATATGATTAAAATTGGTTTCACTATTCGCACTAGATGTCCACAGGATCACATCTGTATCGATCAGGCGGGACATCATAAGAAATTAAATGACTATTTTGTTCAGGAAAAAGTGCCCAAAGATCAGCGGGAACGCCTTTGGCTGATGGCTCAGGATTCTAGGATCTTATGGGTAACAGGTATGCGGATAGCGGAAGATTGCAAGATCACAGAAAACACAGAGTATGGGTTACTGATTCAGTATAGTGGAGGAACGGAAGATGGATTACAGCAAACAACATGAGATAGAGGTGTATCTCACAGAGGAGCAGGTTAATAAGAGAATTGCAGAAATCGGTGCAGCGATCACAGAGAAGTTTCAGGGAGAGTCTGTTTATCTAATATGTATTTTAAAAGGATCCCTGTTTTTTACAGCAGAATTGGCAAAACATATCAAACTTCCGACTATTATAGATTTTATGTCGGTGTCCAGTTATGGTTCAGGAACCACATCTTCCGGAGATATTAAGATCAAGAAAGATCTGGAAGAACCAATTGAGGGCGAAAATGTTATTATCGTAGAAGATATTATTGATTCTGGTAATACTTTAAGCCGTCTGATGAAGGTTTTCCGGGCGCGGAATCCGAAGACACTTACCCTTTGCACACTTCTGGATAAGCCAGATCGTCGTGTAGTAGATGATGTGGAAGTGGACTATACCGGTTTTGTGATACCGGATGAATTTGTAGTTGGTTATGGTCTGGATTATGATCAGCAATACCGTAATCTTCCATATGTGGGATTTATAAAGAACTTAGAATAAACAATTGTTAGAAGGAGAACTATTTTGAACGACAAGAAATCAAGTGCAATGAGAGGACTATGGGTCTATGTGGCGATCGTCCTGGGCTTTGTAGTAATCTGGTATTTTATGACGGGAGTCAGTACCACAGGAAGTCTTACAAAAGCGCAGCTTTTGGAGGATATTAAGAATGGAAAGGTAGTTTCTATTCAGATCAATCAGAATCGGGAAGTGCCGACAGGAAATCTGAGGATCAGCTATATTAATGATGGAAAACAGAATCTGTATGTTTCAGATGTTAATGAGATTCAGGCAGCTTTTGATGAAATAGGATTTACATCTTATTCCTGTAATGACGTAAAGGAAGAGAACTGGCTATTAGAACTGCTTCCGTATCTGCTGATGTTTGGAGCCTTTTTTGTTCTATTTGTTATCATAAGTGGAAATAATTCTTCCACAAGGGATACCAACTCCAAAATGATGAATTTTGGCAACAGCCATGCAACATTGATCACAGGGGAAGATAATAAATTTACTTTCGCTAATGTGGCAGGACTTCGAGAAGAAAAAGAAGATCTGGAAGAGATTGTAGACTTTTTGAAAGCTCCGAAGAAATATACTTCTCTCGGAGCAAGAATTCCAAAGGGTGTGATCCTTGTGGGACCTCCAGGAACCGGTAAGACCCTCCTTGCTAAGGCTATTGCAGGTGAGGCTTGTGTTCCATTCTTTAGTATTTCCGGTTCTGATTTCGTAGAGATGTTCGTAGGTGTCGGAGCATCACGAGTAAGGGATCTGTTCCAGGATGCTAAGAAAAATGCTCCATGTATCGTATTTATCGATGAGATTGACGCAGTAGCACGACGTCGTGGTACTGGTGTCGGCGGTGGTCATGATGAAAGAGA
>JAGAOC010000090.1 GCA_017623935.1 Agathobacter sp.
AAAAATTTAAGGAAATACTTTCCTTAAACGGTATTCGTGAAAAAGATTTCTACGATTCCGAGACTCCAATGGCTTTACTGTATAACGAGCAATCTGGCTGGTTTGGAGATGAGGAACGTTATAAAGTATTTTCCGTACTTTCCTCTGCTAAGAACGAAACCTTAGATGTGATAATGCCTTTAGACTACAATGGCTATAACTACGTTTCTACCTCCTATGAATCAGGAGAATATGTCATGTATTATGACGATCCTTCTCAAGACGAATTTGTGCAGCTGCCACTTTCAGAGTACTCTGATCTTACAGAAGTAACCTGTTATACTTCTATTAAAAAGCTGCCAGATCTGGTATATCAAACATCCTCTCCAAGCTTGTATCTTCCATTCAGCAGCTTACAGGATGTATTTGATACTACAGATGAAAAGTATTGCAAAGGATTTTTACAGGAACACTCTATGATCCAGTTTTTTGCGGATACATCTGATTCCGATGCTACTATGGACTCGCTTTCTGACTATAGTGATTATAGGGGTGAACACGGAATCACAGGAGGCTATTCTTCTTACGATTACGCTTCCGAATTTGAAATGCAGAATACCACCATATTTATTATTCAGGTATTCTCTTACGGATTTATCATCCTGATCTCTTTGATCTCGGTTGCCAATGTATTTAACACCATTTCCACTAACCTTATGCTGCGGCGAAAAGAATTCGCTATGCTCCGTTCTGTGGGCATGACGCCAAAGGGCTTCACACGCATGATGAATTTTGAGTGTCTGCTTTATGGAATCAAAGGCCTTTTATACGGTCTGCCTGTTTCCATTGCTCTGACCTATCTGATCTACCGGGTCATCCAGAATGGTGTTGGAATGAGCTTCTTCATTCCAGGCAGCAGTATTTTGATCGCTGTGGGAAGTGTATTCTTAGTAGTATTTGCAACTATGCTCTACTCTATGAAAAAGCTGAATACTGAGAATACTGTAGAAGCGTTGAAAAACGAAAATGTATAGAATCAAATTCAAAAGCCTGGGGCTGTAACACACCCTGGCACACAAGTTCAAAAGCCTGGGGCTATAAATCGCCTCAGGCTTTTTCATATGGAAAGGTATAGGAACGCTTATTAATTAAGGCATTTCAACAGATCTTCTAAGGTATTAAATACCAGATCCGCACCTGCCTCTTTAAATTTTCGAGCTACCTGGGCACATTTTTCTGCCTGAGCATCTTTACTCAAAGCTCGGTATTCTTTCTGGGTAAGCCCCATCTCAGAGCTTCCAATAATAACTCCTGCAGATAATGCTCCTGCATTTTTTCCTTCCCGGATATCTGACGTTGTGTCCCCTACTTTTAAAACATTTCGGACATCAGAAATTCCAAGAGCTTCCATATTACGGAATATCATATATGGATAAGGGCGTCCTTTTTGATCTGTGGAGTCCGGGCTAAACCAGACGTCTGGCTCGTAACCTTTTTCTTTAGCAATTGGTGCAACGATCGCCATCATGCTGTCTGTATAACCTGTAGTAGAACCAATCTTAATGCCTTTTTCCCGGAGTTGTTTTACCACCTCTACGACTCCCGGCTTTGGATCTGCATATAAATGCAGGATGCTCATTAATTTTTCGTTGAAAATAGCAAACATCTTCTGGGCATCTTCATCTGTTGGCTCTTTCCCGTATTTTTCTACCCAGCAATCATGAATACGAGGCATTTTCAGCATGGTTCGGATGTGATCGATCTTCAACATTCCCATAGGCTCCCGTACTTCATCCATGGTAGGCTCAATCCCATACTGCTTAAATACTTCCACAAAAGCCTGCACTGGCGCAAAACAGCCAAAATCTACGGTGGTTCCTGCCCAGTCAAAAATAACTGCTTCTATTTTACTCATGGCTGCACTCCTCTAGAAATTCTTTTGTGATCTCGCAGAGACGTTCGATATCCTCTTTATAGATCTCTCCGATATTTCCAATTCGGAAGGTCTCCGCTTCTGTTACCTTACCCGGATAAATAGCATAACCTCGCTCTTTGATATATGCATACATATCTTCAAATTTAAAGCTTACCTGTTCCGGATAATAGAAAGTGGTAATGATCGGTCCCTGATGAGCATCTCCAATATAAGGATAGATTCCCAGCTCCGCCATTTTCTTGATCAACAACTGGTTATTTTCTGTATAACGTCTGTTTCTTGCTTCAATTCCGCCTTCTTCCCGCATCTCTTTTAAGGCCTGGGCAAATGCCAGTACAACGTGGGTAGGTGAAGTGAATCGCCATTTTCCATCAATGGACATGGTTTTCCACTGATCATACAGATCTAAAGACAGACTTCTGGCTTTTCCTTTGCTTTCCAAAAGAAGATCTTTTCTTGCAATGATAAAAGAAAATCCCGGTACACCCTGAATACACTTATTGGCACTGCTGATGATAAAGTCAATTCCCCATTCTTTCACAGGAATATCTACACCGCCAAAACTGCTCATGACATCTACAATAAAAACTTTTCCCTGCTCTTTTACTACTTTTCCGATAGCCTCAATGTCGTTTAAGATTCCGGAGGTTGTCTCGCTGTGAACCATAGCTACATGAGTGATCTTTTGATCTTTTTTTAAGATTTCTTCTACTACATCCGCATCTGGAACCTGGCTGTAATGTTCATTGTAAATCTCATGATCGATCTTTGCATGACGGGCAATATCTCCCATACGCTCACCATATGCGCCATTTGCAAGGATCAATAATTTATCCTCTTCGCCTACAACGCTGGTAATTACGGATTCTACTCCGAAAGTTCCGCTACCCTGCATTAATACAACAGTATATTCACCACTTTCTAAAGACTCTGCACTCAGCTGATCCGGCTCTTCTTCCGGGGACACATGAGCGAGAGCTAAAAGCTCCCGTCGGATGTCCTGAGTAATCTTTTTATAATCATCATCCCATGTACAATGGTCAAATAACATCTGCTGTTTTACGGTGTCTGTGGTTGTCAGTGGTCCTGGTGTTAATAATTTATAATTACTCATGTGTTCTCCTCTATTTACATTCTTCAGATAATGCCTGATGTTCTTTTAAAAGCTCTACGGTAAGTGGCTCACTAAATACCTTTGGATTGCCGGAAAGGTTCGCAGTATCTGTGGTCTCTCCCTCGTAAAGGGCAACCGGATAGTAAGACTGTAATTCTTCTCTTCCGTTCTCAATGATGCACTGTGCCATCTCCATAGCTTTCTTATTGGTCTTATCCCCTTTATCTACAACAGCAACAGATTCTGTTAAAGTGAAATTGCCTTCTGCTGGATCTACATAGTCAATTGGAAGTCCATCGGCTTTATCTGCTACTGCCTGCTGACGAAGACCAAATCCGATAGCAACTTCACCAGCGCGAACTTTTTTCAGAGGGCCGGATCCTGATTCTTCGATGTGATCCCCAGCATTATCATAAATACCGGATAATACTTCTTTCGCTCCATCTTCGCCATACTCAGAGATCAATCCCTGAATTAAAAGCCATGCAGTAGAAGAAGAGGATACATCGGTTACAGAAATGTGTCCTGCATATACAGGGTCTGCCAGATCTTTTAAGGAAGTTGGCATTGGAAGATTCTCTTCCTCCATCAGCTCTGTATTAATGATGATGGTTCCTTCCTGAGCAGTGATTGGCGCACAGTAATCTGCAAATTCATCTAAAGTCTTTACTTCAAAATCCAGATCTAAGAACATATTATTCTGCTCCTGGGCACTATCTACATAAAAAGTACTCATAGTAACCATATCTGCTTCAATGTTCGTTCCTTCTGCCAGCAATTTTCCACCTAATTCAGAGGTTCCGAAGGTCTGGAATACATACTGTCCTTCATATCCATTGGAATCTAAAGCATTTTTCATAGCTGCGATCGCCTCGTCATCTGCGTTGGAATAAATGATGACCTGATCATCGGAAGCACTGCTGCCGCAAGCGGTAAGAGAGATCGAAGAGATTCCCATAACTGCTGCCAAACCTAATGTCGCTACTTTTTTTACTGTTTTCTTGTTCATTTTTTTCATCTTAAAGATTTTCTCCTTTCGCTGGCTTTTTTCTGCCAGTTTCTTAAAAATAAATTTACAAATGATATTTGTAAATAATATCAACAGTGATAGCACAAAGACTTCGTTATACTTGTTATAATATTGAAGTTCTTTGATCTTGGTGGTAATGACCATGGTTCTTGTTCCTGCAATGAAAATGATCGCACTGACGGTTACCATGGAATTTACAAAATAATAACTGAATACTTCTATTAAGGTTGAAAATGCATTTGGGGTTACCACCCGAATAATAGTCTTTGCCCAATTATCACCCATCAGCATTGCCGTTGTTTCCCAGGAAGAATTCATCTTAGAAAGGGAATTTTTCATCATTAAATATGGTGTTGAGAAAAAATGGATCGTATTGCAGATAATGATGATCACAAAGGTATTCTGTAAGGATGTTCCTGAAAAACAGAACAGATAGGCAAGACCTATTACCATTCCCGGAATGGTATTTGTGATAAGAGCAATACTTTCTATCACATTTTTCAGTTTCTGATTTACCGTACTTCTAGCGGTTATTAATGCCCCTCCGTATGCCATGATGGTTCCTATAAGTGCTGTAATGGCCGCCATCATCAGAGAATTCTTATAGACATTCAATAAGGCATTATCCTGAAATACGTTAACTACATGCTCTAATGTAAAACTGATCCTATAGGGCCAATCATCCACAAAAGGTATCACAAAGATCACTGCAAAAATGGAAACTACACAAAGCAGGATCACTCCGCTGACAATGCTGCAACACACATCTCTTACCGGCCCTTTTTTCAACTCAATGGCAGAGATCTTGTTATAGCGCACATTGTATTTTTCTAAGATATGTAAAACCGTAATGCTCACAATAGAAGGGATCAGCATGATCAGCGCAACTACTGCTCCATTTCCAAAGTTCGGTACACTTCCCAACATCTGGGTATAGAGCACACTCGCCACTACTTCAAATCTTCCTCCTACAGATGCTGGGATTCCAAAATCTGTAAAACACAAAAAGAAAGTCTGAATAAAAGAAGATGCTAAAGTTCCCAATAAAGGACGAAGTATAGTCATTTGAAAAGTTTTAAATGAATTATCTCCCATT
This sequence comes from Agathobacter sp., assembly GCA_017623935.1. Lineage (GTDB taxonomy): Bacteria > Bacillota > Clostridia > Lachnospirales > Lachnospiraceae > Roseburia. The sequence goes on from JAGAOC010000090.1 coordinate 5,156, forward strand.
AATCTTGAAACAACCATAAAACGTTTATCAATATATCCCATGGTATTATTAATGAGCATATAGGAAATCGGTAATGTGTAGATTACATACCCAAGCAATAGTCCATTAAATCCATAAATGTCAAATAGCTGCCTTCCAAATAACTTTGTCAAAAGTCCCTGTTTTCCAAAGGAATAAATGATCGCAAATCCGTAAGTGATCGTCGGAAGCAGCATAGGAAGAACTGCCACCTTACCGATCAGTCCCTTAAACCACTTGGGTGCATTGGTATAATGCACGGTGTATGCCAGAAAAAAAGCAAGGATGGTCGTTACCACCGCACTGACACTGGAAATCAAAAAGCTGTTTCCCAATGCCTGCAAAAACCCTTTGGATGTAAGAACATTTTTATAATTTTCCAAGGATAATCCGCTCTGTCCATCCAAAATAAAGGATTTTAACAAAAGCCTTATTACCGGAAATGCTAGAAATATAGCAAAAAATATGGCAAGTAATATAAATATTAGTTTTATCTCTTTATTTTTTGTTTTCACCGTAATTACTCCTTATGACACCTGGATTCCCGGCGAAAATACATTTTGCTGTCCTGCTGCAAAGAGACTGTAAATGTTATTTTTCTTAATCTCTAACTGATTTAGGATGAATTTTTTTACAAAATTATCTTTTGGAGTCTGAATGATCTCTTCTGGTTTTCCAAACTGAGCGATCTTTCCTTCATTTACGATCATGACGCGGTCTGAAAGTGTTAAAGCCTCTTCCGGATCATGTGTAACAATAATTGTTGTCAGATTCATTTCCTTTGCAATCGTCTTAATACGCTCTTTGATGGATTCCTTAATTACTCCATCTAAAGCACTTAAAGGCTCATCCAATAATAAGATCTTTGGTTTCATTACCATGGTTCTTGCCAGAGCCACTCTCTGCTTCTGTCCGCCGGATAACTGGTCGATCTTTTTATCCAGATGTGGTTTTAAATCCAACAGGCGGATAAAATCCTCCACTTCTTCCTGGGTAGAAATGCCTGGCTTATTCCGCAACCCATAAGTAATGTTCTGATATACATTTAAGTTTGGAAATAACGCATAATCCTGAAAAACAATATTAAATCCTCTTTTTTCCATGGATACATTGGTCAGATCTTCTCCATTAAAAATGATCTCTCCTGCATCTGCCTCTGTAATTCCTAAGATCAAATTTAAAAGTGTTGTTTTTCCGCATCCGGATGGTCCCAAAATTGAGACAATCTCTCCTTCTTCAATTTCCAGATTAATATCTTTTAAAATCGTCACGCCATCATATGACTTTTTAACTCCGTTTAGTTTTAACACGAATGAGTTCCTCCTAATTTCACAAGGTCTGTTTCCTTTACATTTGGTGATTATAGCACCTGAAAAAATTTGAAACTATCGCGCTCGACTAAAATCTTCGTAAAATGATCGTAAAAAAAATTTCACTTTTTCCCCACTAGGTTTACAAAGATTTGACATGGATAAATTTCGCTTCCCATAAAAAAGATTGCGCTTCGCACAAAAAAAGAGCACATATCTCATGCGCTCTTTCTATCAACTACTCTGTAATTTTCATGTTCGGCCAAACCTTCTCTACCAATTCATCGCTATAATTGGAATCAAAGAATTTCTGGATCGTATTAGTGGCTTCTACACCTTCCTGTCTCTCCGTATATCTGCCCATGGCTCCTGCTGAAATGATGGCATTACACGCCATTAATACCACAATGAGCCAGGTAGCGATCTTTCCTCCCAAAGGCGGAATCTTTTCAATCCATTTATTGATGACAGGATAACAGATCTTCATCCAGACCACTGCTGCAATGCCCCAGAACAGGCAATACAACAGATTTGTTCTTCCTCCTATATTAAACGGCATCCAACTATAATCCCAAAATACCGTACCAAAGACCACTTCGGTAAAGACACTGCACATATATTCATATACGCCTCCTGCTACACATCCTAGCAGGAAAATGTATCGGTCGGACTTCTGGGAAAAACGCTGCAGCACAATGGTAAGAATAACTGCCCCAAATCCCCAGACAATGCTAAATGGTCCATAGATCACGCTGGATCTGCTCATCCATACTCCTGCTGTCAAACGGCAGTACACTGTTTCGATCAGATCTCCCAAGAGGGCGCAGATCAAAAAGACCCAGATCATTTTTTCCATGGTGATCCCTTTTGCAAAGGTATATTCTTCGCCAACTTCTTCTTTGTCCAGTTCTTTTATATTAGGATATGCTTT
>JAGAOC010000091.1 GCA_017623935.1 Agathobacter sp.
ACAGACCTTTTCGGTGAGCAGGCAGTACTTTGTGGTGGTGTTTGTGCATTAATGCAGGCTGGTTTCGAGACATTAGTAGAAGCAGGATATGATCCAAGAAATGCATACTTCGAGTGTATCCATGAAATGAAACTGATTGTAGACTTAATCTACCAGTCAGGTTTCGCAGGAATGAGATATTCTATCTCTAATACAGCAGAATACGGTGATTACATCACTGGACCTAAGATCATCACAGAAGATACTAAGAAAGCAATGAAAAAAGTTCTTTCTGATATCCAGGATGGTTCTTTCGCAAAAGAATTCTTACTTGATATGTCTGATGCTGGACGTCAGGTTCACTTCAAAGCTATGAGAAAATTAGCTGCTGAGCATCCATCAGAGAAAGTTGGCGAAGAAGTTCGTAAACTTTACAGCTGGAACAACGAAGAAGAGAAGTTTATCAATAACTAATCTTACATAATGGATATCGAATGGCACATCTATTCATGGATGTGCCATTTATATAAAAGGAGCAAAGTATGTCAGAAATTTACAATCACAAAGTCGTAGAACCAAAGTGGCAGAAAGTCTGGGATGATGAGAAGGCTTTTGCTGCAACCGACGATTATTCAAAACCAAAATTCTATGCATTAGTAGAATTCCCATATCCATCAGGACAGGGACTTCATGTAGGTCATCCAAGACCATACACAGCTCTTGATATTGTTGCAAGAAAAAGAAGAATGCAGGGGTACAATGTACTTTACCCTATGGGTTGGGATGCTTTCGGCCTTCCAACAGAGAACTTTGCTATCAAGAACAAGGTTCATCCAAAGATCGTTACTCAGAACAACGTAGCTCGTTTTAAGGATCAGCTTCATTCTTTAGGCTATTCCTTTGACTGGGATAGAGAAGTAAATACCACCGATCCTAACTATTATAAATGGACTCAGTGGATCTTCTTAAAATTATTCAAAGCCGGACTGGCTTATAAGAAAGAAATGCCGATCAACTGGTGTACTTCTTGTAAAGTAGGACTTGCTAACGAAGAAGTAGTAAATGGTTGCTGTGAGCGTTGTGGATCCGAGGTTGTCCGCAAAGTTAAATCTGAGTGGATGTTAAAGATCACAGAATACGCTGATAAGCTCATTGATGGCTTAGATGGTGTAGATTATATCGAACGTGTTAAAGTTTCTCAGAAGAACTGGATTGGACGTTCCACCGGTGCAGAAGTGGACTTCTCCATCAAGGACAAAGAAGATAAACTTCGCATTTATACTACCCGTTGCGATACATTATTCGGTGTAACTTACATGGTTGTTTCTCCAGAGCATCCATATCTGGACAAATACCAGGCAGATATCAAGAACTGGGATGAGATCGTAGCTTATAGAGAAGCTGCTTCTAAGAAATCTGATTTCGAGAGAGCAGAGCTGGCAAAAGACAAGACAGGTGTACAGATCGATGGTCTTACAGCTATTAACCCTGTAAATGGCAAAGAAGTGCCAATCTGGGTATCTGATTATGTATTAATGAGCTACGGAACTGGTGCTATCATGGCAGTACCTGCTCATGATGAAAGAGACTGGGAATTTGCAAAGAAATTTAACCTTCCAATCATTCAGGTCGTTGCAAAAGACGGTGAGGAAGTAGACGTAAACGCAGCAGCATTTACTGATGTTGCAACTGGTGTACTGGTTAATTCTGATTTCATCAATGGATTAGAAGTAAAAGACGCTAAAGCAAAAATGATCGAATTCCTGGAAGAGAAAGGCATTGGAACAGCTAAGACTAATTACAAACTCCGTGACTGGGTATTCTCCCGTCAGCGTTACTGGGGCGAGCCTATTCCAATCGTAGAATGTGAGAAGTGTGGATTTGTTCCGATCGATGAGAGCGAACTTCCATTACTCCTTCCAGAAGTAGATAGCTATATGCCAACCGATAACGGAGAATCTCCACTGGCTGCTATGACAGACTGGGTAAATACTACCTGTCCATGCTGTGGCGGACCTGCTAAGAGAGAGACCGATACCATGCCTCAGTGGGCTGGATCTTCTTGGTATTTCTTAAGATACTGTGATCCAACAAATGAGGATGCATTAGCAAGCAAAGAAGCATTAAATTACTGGATGCCTGTTGACTGGTACAACGGAGGAATGGAGCATACTACACTTCATCTTCTGTATTCCAGATTCTGGCACAAATTCTTATATGATCAGGATGTTGTAACCTGTCCAGAACCATACCAGAAGAGAACTTCCCATGGAATGATCTTAGGTGAGAATGGCGAGAAGATGTCCAAATCCCGTGGTAACGTAGTTAACCCGGATGATATCGTAAGAGAATACGGTGCAGATACCTTAAGAACTTACGAAATGTTCATCGGAGCCTTCGATCTGGCTGCTTCCTGGTCAGAAGATGGCGTAAAAGGATGCCGTAGATTCTTAGACCGTGTATGGAAATTACAGGATCTTATGACAGAGGAAGAGGGTTACTCTAAGGATTTAGAGACTAAGATGCATCAGACCATCAAGAAAGTAACTAACGATTTTGAGAACCTGAAATACAATACTGCGATCGCTGCAATGATGGCTATCTTAAATGACTTCTATAAGAAGAACGCCATTACAAAAGGCGAGTTAAAGACTCTGATCGTACTGCTTAATCCGGTAGCTCCACATATCACAGAAGAGATGTGGGAAGCAATCGGCGAGAGCGGAAGAGTATACGAACAGACTTGGCCAGAATATGACGAGGCAAAGACTGTAGAATCTACCGTAGAGATCGCTGTTCAGATCAATGGTAAGACAAAAGGAACTCTTGCGATCGGCAAAGACGATCCTAAGGATGATGTTATTGCTAAAGCAAAAGAGGCAATTGCAGATAAACTGACTGGCAACATTGTAAAAGAGATCTATGTACCAGGAAGAATTGTAAATATCGTAATGAAATAGCATATGAATGAAATAAGAAATACCCAGGCAGAGAGGTTCTGTCTGGGTATTTTTGTTTAATAATGCGAAATTGCAACCTAAGTCGAAAAAATTTATTTCTTAAGCTGATAAGCAGGGAGAGAAGGATCGCTTCCTTTGATCTTTTGCATACCTCGCTGAATAGCGTCTCTAGAGGTTTTCCAGTCTGCGTCCTTATTCTTATAATCGTATTTTTCAATGAACCAGGCAATATCTTCATACATCCGATCCATATTTTTCTCCATAAGAGGAAGGACAGTAGCGTAGAAATCTTCCAATTCTTTGCCGGAGAGAGTAGCATCTGCTTCTTCACAGAGGATACCAAAATGGCTTAAGCAAAAGCCTTTTGTCTCGGCAACATGTTTTCTAAAATCAGCGTCCTTCTTATACATCTGGAAAAAGGTATTCATATAGTCTTTGAAGGTGCGATTTACGTTATTGCAGATAAAACAACTACATTCTTTCTCGTTGATCCAGCTTGTGATGGAGTTTGGAGAAGAAGGCTCTTTTTTGAAGAGACCGCCTTTTTTGGCGGATTTTCCAGGAGTAAAGTGCTTGAATTCCTTCTGCATCTCATCGATCAGTCTCATGTAGTGAGTCTTCAAGATCCAGGCGTTTCCTAAAGCGTTGCCGTAATCAAACATCTTTTTGAAATGAGTGCGGCAGAAGCCTTCTTTGTCAGTCATTTCCCGGATATCAGCTTCCATATAGGAAGCACCGTGACCTAACACAAAGTCCATGGCGTGTTCTTCGGTTCTTTTTTCAATATAGCAGAAAGGACATTCCCCTGCATTTCCCATAGCGTCATTAATTGGAATGGTATGTATCTGTTCTCTCATGATCAATTGTCCTCCTCTGGATCAAAATTATGATAAAAATCAATAAAGCTCTGTAAAGATTTGGATGGTTTCATGCTTTCTTTATAAGCAAAACCAACTTTCCGCTCGTGGATTGGAATGTCAAGAGGAATCTCCACCAGACTTCCTTCTTCTAATTCTTTTTTGACGAAGTTTTCGATCACGCAGGCAACGCCTACACCGATCTTGGCAAAATCGATCAACAGATCCATATTGGAAATGTCAATGGAGTCCGCTACAGTGATCTGATTTTTCATCAGGTATTCATCAATGTACTGACGGGTCATATTCTGCTTATCTAACAACATGAGAGTAGAGTTCTGCAGGATCTGATCCTTTTTTACCCCGCGGGCAGTCAGATTATTCAAGTATTCCTTATTTGCTACGAAAATATCCTTGATATTGGAAAGAAAATGGAAATGGATATTCTTGGCATTTTCCGGTTCGCCGATAAGTCCGATATCGATCTTATTATCATCTAAGAGGCGTAAGGTCTCGTTGGTAGACTGACAGTGGATGGAAATGCTGATATGAGGATTTCTGCGGATGAATTCCTTTAAATAAGGAAGAAGCATATATTTACAGAGGGTAGAACTGACACCGATCTGTAAATGTCCCATACCTAAGTCAATGGAACGTTTTAATTTATCCTCTCCGGTGGTCAAAGTCTCAAAGGCCTCTTTTACATGGGCGTACAGAAGGTTTCCTTCATCAGTAAGGATAACACCTCTGGAACTTCTGGAAAAAAGACGACAGTTTAAGCTTTCTTCTAGTTTTTGGATGGATTTGCTGATAGCAGGCTGGCTGATATAGAGTTCCTTAGCCGCTTTGGAAATATTGCCCGCATTGGCAACTGTATAGAAAATCCAATAGGATGATAGGTTCTGATTCATAAATTTCTCCCTTGCGTGGTTATTATAGAACTATCTTACCATAAAAAAATGTTATGGTAAATATGTTCATTATGTATTTTTATTATAGAAGCAGTTATGGTAGACTATCCATAGGTTAAATCCTGTAAATACCACTCACACAATCTTTACAGGATTTCAAGAAAAGAACTTTGCGGCTTTGTCTCCCCGGAGGGGCAGAAGGAAAGCGCACTTATTTTAGGAGGAAAAGAATCATGGGAATGACAATGACACAGAAAATCCTTGCAGCACATGCAGGACTTCCATCTGTTAGTGCAGGTCAGTTGATCGAGGCTGATCTTGACCTTGTTCTTGGAAATGACATTACATCTCCAGTAGCAATTCATGAAATTGAGAAAATGAAAGTGGATGGAGTATTCCATAAGGACAAGATCGCACTGGTAATGGATCATTTTGTGCCAAATAAAGATATTAAATCTGCACAGCATTGTAAATGCGTAAGAGAGTTTGCTTGCAAACACGAGATCAGCAATTACTTTGATGTAGGAGAGATGGGAATCGAACACGCTCTTCTTCCAGAAAAAGGACTGACTGTAGCAGGAGATGTAATTATCGGTGCAGATTCACATACCTGTACATATGGAGCTTTAGGAGCATTTTCTACTGGTGTAGGAAGTACAGATATGGCTGCTGGTATGGCAACAGGTAAGGCATGGTTCAAAGTGCCATCTGCTATTAAGTTTAACCTGGTTGGCAAGCCTGCAAAATGGGTAAGCGGAAAAGACGTGATCCTTCACATCATCGGAATGATCGGTGTAGACGGAGCTTTATATAAATCTATGGAATTCGTAGGAGATGGTATTCAGTACCTTTCTATGGATGACAGACTTACAATTGCAAACATGGCAATTGAAGCAGGTGGAAAGAACGGAATCTTCCCAGTTGATGATGTAACAAGAGCTTACATGAAAGAACATTCCACCAGAGAATTCGTAGAGTACACAGCAGATGAAGATGCAGTTTATGATGAGGAATATACCATTGATCTTAGCACTTTAAGACCAACTGTTGCTTTCCCTCATTTACCAGAAAATACCCGTACCATTGATGAAGTGGGAGATGTGAAGATCGATCAGGTAGTTATCGGTTCTTGTACCAACGGACGTATGGATGACTTAAGAATCTCTGCTTCCATTATGAAAGGTAAAAAAGTTGCAAAGGGAGTTCGTGTTATCGTAATTCCAGCAACTCAGAAGATCTACTTAGATGCTATGGAAGAAGGTCTGATCCGTACCTTTATTGAAGCTGGAGCTATCGTAAGTACTCCAACTTGTGGTCCTTGTCTTGGAGGTTACATGGGAGTTATGGCAGAAGGTGAGCGATGTGTTTCTACCACAAACCGTAACTTTGTAGGCCGTATGGGTCATGTTGAATCTGAAGTATATCTGGCAAGCCCTGCAGTAGCTGCTGCAAGTGCGATCACCGGTAAGATTTCCGGTCCAGAAGAAGTAATGTAGGAGGAAGAAGAGAATGAAAGCAGCACATGGTCGTGTTTTTAAATATGGAGATAATGTAGATACAGATGTTATTATTCCTGCAAGATATTTGAATTCCTCTGATCCAAAGGAACTTGCAACACATTGTATGGAAGATATTGATAAGGATTTCGTAAAGAATGTAACTGAGGGAGACATCATGGTTGCCAATAAGAACTTTGGTTGTGGTTCTTCCAGAGAGCATGCTCCGATCTCTATCAAAGCATCTGGGATCAGTTGCGTTATTGCTGAGACTTTTGCAAGAATTTTCTACCGCAATGCCATCAACATCGGACTTCCGATCATTGAATGTCCAGAAGCGGCAGTAGCTATCAATGCAGGAGATGAAGTAGAAGTGGATTTCGATTCCGGTATCATTACTGATATTACAACAGGTCAGAAATTTCAGGGACAGGCATTCCCACCATTCATGCAGAAAATCATTGACTGCGAAGGTCTTGTAAATTATATTAACCAGAAATAAATTGCGTTTGAGCAATTTTAGGGTAAGAAAACGGGAGAGGATTGATTCCTCTCCCTGAATTATATAGTGGAATTATATAGTAGAAAGATATTCTAGGTATTTGTTGGAGATCCGCACCTTTGTATAGATCTCAGCATATTCCTTAGCAGGAATAGAGTCTATGTAGTTTTCCGGGAAATTCTTATGGATCCCGGCGGCTTTTGCTAAGTCTACTGCTTTGTTATAGGCAATGGCAGCCTTAGTTTCGGAAGAGTAGGTTCCGATGGTGTAGTTTCCTTCAATGTGGATCTTGGTGCGATATTTGATCTGTCCGTTTTTCTCAATCTGGGAAACCCCATAATAAGGATTAATGACCTTAATGTTGGAATAGCGGAAATCAGAAGTATCACCATTTACAAATTCATAGTCTCTGCCGCTGACTGCATGGGCTTTGATCCCATAACGGGACAGGATAGAAGTCTGGAGACCGTAATCATTTACAAATAGGTGACCTTTTCGGCGCATGATCTTATGACTGCTGTAATAGAACAGGTCATCAATGTCGAATTTTAATTCTTCATTAGGAGAAAAGAAATAGCTGAAATAATTCTTATGAAGATAGATGGGATTTCCAATGTACATATGGTTGTCCCGGAAATTTATAAGGGTGATCTTCTTATCAAAAGAAAGATGGTCTTCTGGCGCAACTAAGAGTTCTTCTAAAGAAGTTTTACCATAGAGCAGAGCTTCGGCTTCTTTATAAGCCAGATGGGCTTTTTCTTCCGTGTCAAAACTTCCCAGGCTGATATGTTTCCCGGAAAAAGTGATATTGCTTCGGTAATAGATTGTCTTGTCTTTTTTTTCAGCGGAATATACTCCAGGCAGCATGACAGTTCTCCTTAGTAAATGATATGATACATTTATTTATTGTAACGTATTTTCCTTGATAGGGAAAGTGGAATTTTAAGAGCCGAGAGGATCCTGGTGTCAAAAGGTTTTCGCGGACAAATGTGCGTAGGGGATTGACACTTTTGAAAGAATTCCATATAATGTAACCTGAATTATTTTAGAACACATACAGAAAAACGATAGAAAGAGTTATGAGGTAAGAAAAATGGGTTTAATGTATTCCAGTACCAGAAACAGTGATGTGAAAATGACAGCTTCCCAGGCTATTTTAAAAGGATTAGCTGATGACGGCGGTTTATTCGTACCGGATAGTATTCCAGCACTTGATGTAAGTCTGGATGAACTTGCCAATATGTCTTATCAGGAGACTGCTTATGCAGTAATGAAGCAGTTTCTGACAGATTTTACAGAAGAAGAGTTAAAGAATTGTATTAATAAAGCATATGACAGCAAATTTGATACAGAAGAGATCGCTCCATTAGTTCAGGCAGACGGAGCTTATTATTTAGAGCTTTTCCATGGTTCAACAATTGCATTTAAGGATATGGCATTATCTATTCTGCCACACTTATTGATCACAGCAGCAAGAAAGAATGAAGTAAAGAATGACATCGTTATCTTAACTGCAACATCCGGAGATACCGGAAAAGCTGCTTTAGCGGGTTTTGCAGATGTTGAAGGCACCAAGATCATCGTATTCTATCCTAAGAATGGTGTAAGCCCAATTCAGGAGAAGCAGATGGTAACTCAGAAGGGAGATAACACCTTTGTTGTAGGAATCCATGGTAACTTCGACCAGGCTCAGACTGGTGTTAAGATGATGTTCAACGATACAGAATTAAAAGCTGAGATGGACAAAGCTGGATATCAGTTCTCCTCTGCAAACTCCATTAACATTGGACGTCTTGTTCCTCAAATTGTTTATTATGTATATGCATATGCAAAATTATATGCAAATGGTGAAATTGCAAAAGATGAATCAATTAACGTAGTAGTTCCAACCGGTAACTTCGGAAATATCCTTGCAGCATTCTATGCTAAGAATATGGGACTTCCAATTGGAAAATTGATCTGTGCTTCTAACGAGAACAAAGTATTATTTGACTTCTTCTCTACAGGTACATATGATAGAAATCGTGAATTTATGTTGACAAGCTCTCCATCTATGGATATTCTGATCTCTTCTAACTTAGAGCGTCTCATCTATAGAATCGCAGGCAATGACGCTGCTAAGAACGCAGATTTAATGAAAGCATTAACAAGCTGTGGAAAATACGAGATCTCTGAGGATATGAAAGCACAGCTTTCTGATTTCTACGGAAATTACTCTAGCGAGCAGGAGACTGCAGAAGTAATTAAGAATCTTTATGATAAGACAGGATATGTGATCGATACCCATACAGCAGTAGCAGTAGGAGTATACAACAAATACAAAGCTGATACCAAAGATACAGATACCAAGACAGTGATTGCTTCTACAGCAAGCCCATTTAAGTTCACTAGAAGCGTTATGAACGCTATTGATACAAAATATGATGCAATGTCTGATTTTGAACTGGTAGATGAATTATCTAAGATCGGAAACGTAGATGTTCCAAATGCCATCGAAGAGATCAGAAGTGCCAAGGTGCTTCATGACACTGTTTGTGAAGTGGATGAAATGCCAGCAGTAGTAAAGAAATTCTTAGGAATGTAAGAAAATTTTTTTGACATAGAAAAAGTTGCCAATCAATTTGATCGGCAACTTTTTCTGTTGAAAGAAGATAAAAAAATATGAAAAAAATAAAAATCTAGTCTTCTACTGAAATAATGAAATGGATCAGTCCAAAGGAATACATAACTGAGAACTGATATGCTGGCTGGGTAAATTCTAAAATGCCATTGGAAGTATTTTCCGGAGCGCAAACAGAATATTCTTCAGAAAAATCATTAGAAATATTTACAACATAAAGTCCATTATGGAGATTTAAGAAATCATCCAAAGAGGCTGCTACATATTCATCAAATTCTGGAAACTGTTCTCCCACATAACGGGAAGCAAATTCAATAGCAGTATCTGTATCCATGTTAATGTAAGCGGTAAAAGGACGAGAACCATTTACTTTCTGAGCAACACAATTAGCGGTTGGGAAGACGTTACATACTTCTACGGATAAAGGGGTAAAATCATCTCCAATAAAACGAATGAAGTTATTGAACAGTAACTCTATGTACATACGCTCATAATCAGAAACTGGAGCCTCAGAAATAATAAAGAAATTATCAAAGAGACGAGAGAGACCTTCCTGAGTCTCAATGGTCATATCCAGATCGATCATCTCATTCTTAGAGCGGTAGTCGATCATGATCTCTTCTAACTGAGCATGAGTTAAAACCCCTTCTTCTACAAGAATCTGACCAAGGAGCAAGAAATCAGGACTCTGTTCTTTTAATAGTTCGATTACCTGATCGCTGGTCATATAGCCAAACTGGATCGCCAGTTCACCGAATTTCTTATCCTGATGGGTCTGTTCGATAACGACCTGATCGACTTCCTGAGCTGTCATATATCCAGCGTGGATCGCGAGAGTTCCCAGCTTCATGCGGGTCTTAGCTTGTTTCTGAATAGCCGAAAAAAGCTGTTCTTGTGTGACAATTCCATTAGATAAAAGATAGTTTCCAAAAAATTGAGTGTACATTTTATTTCTCCCCAAAGTAGTTTCTTAGAATATTAGATACCTGATTCTCAACAAGTGGTTTCTGGATAAAATCCCTTGCGCCTGATTCAATAGCGCGTTTCAATGATGACTGAGTACCTACGGAAGAAACAACGACAATAGTAGCGGATGGGTCATATTCCATGATCTCACAGATGGCAGTATTTCCGTCTTTATTAGGCATGACAAGATCTATAAGTACTAAATTAGGATTTTCTTTTTTGTATATATCAACAGCTTCTTGACCATCACGCGCCTCTAAAATGGTCGGTTGACCATCTTCACTGATCGCATTCTTTAATTGTTTACGTGCAAGGATTGAATCATCACAGATTAAGATTTTAGCGTCGTTAAGATTCATGTTAAATACCCCTTTTCATTGAATTATATATATTTTACACGAAAAGACAGATAAATTCAATTAAATTTCTACGATTTTCACAAATTATTTTGAAGATATTCTGAATAAATAAAATACCTGTCTTTCTTAGGTAGTTTATGGTATAATGCCGTTAGACATTATACCGCGCCGAAGTGCGCATAGGAAGCCATGCGATAGCATGTGCGTTAGTAGTTATATCGGAGAGAGGATAAGAATAATGAAGGTTTATCTCATATTAAATTGTGTCATTGCATTTGTTGGTGCCTTTTTGTTTTTCCATATCAGACAGGCGGGACAGAAAGAGGAGATCAGTGATTATCTGATCCCTAAGGAAGAAATAAGCAAATGCCGGAATAAGAAGGAATTTATCCAGATGGTTTACCCGAAGACCATGTTATTTGGCGGTGTCATGGCAGTCATAGGCGTGATCGGAGTATTTGTAGAAGCAGGTTTTTTGAAGATCTCATACTGGCAGTACATAGAGCTTGCCACTTTTTTGGTGTTTCTTGTGATCTTTTGGAAGGCCTATACAGATGGAAAGAGCAAGTATTTTTCATGATCTGACTAGAAAATCTTTACAGGAAAAAGGCTGTTTATTTCTTTAATTAATGGAAATTTCATTGTTTTTTTATGTAAAAAAGATTGACAAAAAAATAACATAGTGTATGATATTTGTGTGTATTTATTTTTAGGTACAAAGTTATTTATATATATTTAAGGAGGAATTATTTTATGGCAACAAAAGCGTATTATCCGCTGAATGAAATTGGTGCTGGAAAAGTTGGTTTTTCTAAGACTCGTTCCATCATCGAAGCTGCTTTCTACGGCAACAACGTAGTAAAAGTAAACACATTAAAGGAAGCATATGAATTAGCAAAGAATTCTCCAGGAACAGTAGTTACTGATATGCCAATCAAAGATGGTGACACCTTTGGTTTAGAGAAAGACGCTAAAGTATTATTATTCAACGATGGTGCTGTAACCGGACGTTACGCAGCTGCTCGCCGTATTAAAGGAGAGCCTGGTGTTGATGAGGCTAAGCTCGATAAGGTAGTAATGGATGCAGTTTATGAGAGCCGTTGGAAAACTCTGTATCATGCAGAATGTTTCATCGGTCTTGATCCAGAATTCATGGTAAAAGCTCACCTTCTTATTCCAGAAGGAGAAGAGAACATCCTTTACAACTGGATGTTAAACTTCCAGTATATGTCTGATGAATACGTTAAGATGTACAAGAACTCCAAAGCAATCGGCGATGGAAATGAACCAGATATCTACATCTTCTCTGATCCACAGTGGGCACCACATGATGCACCAGACGTTGATTATAGCTGCTTAAGTGATCCACTTACACTTTGCTATTTCGATACAAACGAGAACTGTGCAGCAATCCTTGGTATGAGATACTTCGGAGAGCACAAAAAAGGAACTCTTACAATGGCTTGGGCTTTAGCTAACAGAAATGGTTATGCTTCCTGCCACGGTGGACAGAAAGAGTACTCCTTAGAAGGTGGTAAGAAATTCGTTGCATCTGTATACGGATTATCAGGATCTGGTAAATCTACACTTACACATGCAAAACACAATGGCAAATACGATGAATTCGGTGGAATCAAAGTTCTTCACGATGATGCTTTCATTATCAACACAGATACATGTGCATCTATCGCATTAGAGCCAACATACTTCGATAAGACAGCAGATTATCCTACAGGATGTCCTGATAATGAATATCTGTTAACAGCTCAGAACTGTTCTGCAACAATGGACAGCGAAGGCAAGATCCAGTTAGTAACAGAAGATATCCGTAATGGTAACGGACGTGCGATCAAATCTAAATTATGGTCTCCAAACCGTGTAGATAAGATCGATGCTCCAGTTAACGCTATTTTCTGGATCATGAAAGACCCTACAATTCCACCAGTAATCAAATTAAAAGGTGCTGCATTAGCTTCCGTTATGGGTGCTACACTTGCAACTAAGACCTCTACTGCAGAGCGTGTTGCTGCTGGAACAGACCTTAACGCATTAAGAATCGTTCCTTATGCTAACCCATTCAGAACATACCCATTAGTAAATGACTATGAGAAGTTCAAGAAGTTAGTAGAAGAGAAGAATGTAGATTGCTACATCGTTAACACTGGTGACTTCATGGGAACAAAATGTAAACCAGCTGATACATTAGGAATTCTTGAGACAATCGTTGAAGGAAATGCTAAGTTTGAGAAATGGGGACCATTCGAAGATATCGAGATCATGTATGACTGGTCTGGAAAGACAGCAGACTTTACACCAGACTTAAATGACAAAGAGTACGTAGCTGCATTAAAGGGCGCTATGGAAAACCGTGTAAACGCTGTTAAAGATTTCGCTACTAAGAAAGAAGGATATGATAAACTTCCTGATGAAGCATTAAATGCACTTCAGAAATTAGTAGATGAATTAAACTAATCTATCATTAGATTAATTTTAATCTTATACGGATCTGATTCCCTGGGAGAGTGATCTCCCAGGGATTTTTTTGAGACTTTTTTGGAGTGTTTAAAAATTTTTTACCAAAAACTAACTGGAATTTCTCATTGCAATATGAGAGACAATAAAGTATAATAAATACATACAAAAGACAAATGCCTGGGATGTTCGAGAACTCTTGCTATTTAGAACCTACATTTACTTTTAACGGGATTCCTATATGAACTGTTGGATGTCAGGCCGCCTCGTATCAGCGGAAGGCAGAAGGCAGGCTGCGGTTACCCACCTAGCTTTAGCTAGGAGTCTAAATTGCAGGAAACGGCATTTTGGGTTTTTGATTACGAAAGATTTGCATAGATACCAGGGTTCTAATGTGAAGGTACTTTAAGAAGAAGTATTTAAAGTACACAGGATAAGTGATTTAAGTACGAAAGATTTTCAGATACGAAAGAGAACTGCTAAGAAACATTAGGATGTTTTTACAGAAGAATTCATAAAAGACGAAAGATAAAGAGAAGGCTATCTAAGGATAGCTTTCTTTATTTTTATTTATGAGGAAATTCCTCTTTATTTACTATGAAATTTTTGGAAAGGTTTTATAATTATGAAAAAACATAAACCCATGGGAATGACGGGCATTATTTTAGTTATTGTAGTTGTGTCTGTTGTTTTAACTGGTATTATTTTAGTCTCTTATCTTGCCAAGACTGCCGCGGCAAAAAATGATGATAAAGTGCTTAAGAATTCTTATATTACAGTGGTAGATCCAGGTGCGATCACCATATATTGTAAGGGGAATATCTATGAGTATAAAGGCGTATTGGAAGAGGATTTTACAGGAGTTGCAGATGTGGTGATCTCCGATGGGAAGATTCAGAAGATCTATGCAAAACCTGATTGTATAAATGGAATTTTATTAGCCTATGATGATAAGATCATAGAAGTACAGGGCTATGGAGAACTGCCACAGGGAGATGATATCCCGGTCTATTCTCTGATCTCAGGGGGAATAGAAGAGGTGTCCTTTGATTCTTTAGTAGTGGGAAACAGTTCCCTGACCTATGTGATGGAAGAAGGGCATATTTGTGCGATTCTTCAGAAAGAGCGGACCAGATCTGAGAATATCAGGGTGTTGGTCACTAAAAAAGGCAGTACCTTTCATTCGGAAATGTACGTGACAGCTAGTGCGGATTTTGTCTGCGGAGCAGAAAACAAAAAAGCAGGAACCTGGGTGAATATGAAGGATATTTTATCAGGAGAGAATACGAAAGCGATTGACTTAAGCTGCGAAAAGGGGATGTTGATCATCTGTAATGGAAGCAGCGCTCCAGAAGCTCTTTCCCAGGAAAAAATGCAGGAGATCTGTAATGGTGACGGCAGTTTTTCCACGGGAAAAGCCTATCCCGGACAGCTTCGTATCAGAAAAGAAGAGGAAGGGTTTGTAGTGATCAATGAAGTGGCGATCGAAGAATATTTATGCTATGTGTTACCTTCGGAAATGCCTCTTACTTTTTCCTATGAGGCATTAAAGGCTCAGGCTGTTTGTGCCAGAACGGTGGCTTATGCTCAAATGAAAAATGATGCTTATGCAGCTTATGGGGCGAATTTGGATGATACGGTATCTTATCAAGCGTATAATTCAGCCGGTACAGGAGAGATTGCCCAAAAGGCTGTAGAGGAGACAAAGGGACAAGTTCTGTCATATGATGGAGATTTGATGGATTGTTATTACTTTTCTACCAGTCCCGGATATACAGAGAACTTAGAAGTTTGGGGGAAAGAGAATTCTCCGGAATATCTTACTGTAAAAAGTTCAATTACACAAAAAAGTTTTTCACTTCCGGCGGGGCTATCTACGTCAGAAGGTTTTTCTGCGTTCATTCATGCGAAACCGGCTTCTTTTGATTCGGATTCTCCTTATTATCGTTGGAGCGCTACCATCAGTCTGGCGGCAGGAGCTGATTCGGAATTAGGAAATATGACAGGGATCCAAGTGACCAAACGAAGCGATTCTGGTTACGCTATTAAAATGAAAGTCAATTATGAAGAGGGAAGCAGAACTTATGAAGGAGAAGGGGAAATTCGCAAATTTCTTGGTAAATGTATGACATCTCTGACATTAAATGACGGAACAGTGAGAAAAAATATGACCACCCTTCCAAGTTCATGTTTTGAAGTGACTGCCACAGGAGAGTCCACCATAACTCTGACTGGTGGTGGATTTGGTCATGGTATTGGCATGAGCCAGTATGGGGCAGACGCCATGGGAACGGCTGGATTTACCTATAATGGGATCTTATCTTTTTACTATACGGATTCCAATATAAAATTAATCGGGGAACTGGCATACTAATTCCTAGGGTTAGATGGGCAGGAATACTTGTGTGATAAAATAAATAATGTTAAAATTATTTTTAGATTACGAGGCAGGGGGAAAACGGCATGAAATAT